>CAYQDP010000347.1:0-3668 GCA_964416235.1 uncultured Flavobacteriaceae bacterium
ATAAAAATTAAACCACTTAGTTGGTACCACATCTAAGCGTGCGCCTGTCAATAATTCATAACGACCAAAATTTATGGTTTTATCGTTATTGATTTTATAAATGGTATCACTGTTTGAAAAATTAAACAAACCTCCTTGGGGCTTAGTGTAAATAGACATTCTCACCACTTGATTAAACGGAATGTTTATACTTGCATTACGCGGGAATTGAATACTGAAATTAAATTTATCAATCTGCCCGAATCTTAAACCAAGAAATGGTAACCAAAACTTATTGCCATATAGAAATGATTTGGTAGCACCTAATCGTAAATTAAAATGTTTGGAAGGTGAATAGCTCCACAATAATGTTCCCGCCATACGATAAGTTGCTTCACTTTGTGCACCCTTAGTAATATCTTGTGTAATAAAAGGCGTACTTTCCACGAAAAAAATGGAGCGCTTCCCTGTGTTATAAATCATTCTTAAACCAAAACCATATTTTGCTAAAGTGTGCTGCGAAATACCTTTAAACTTTGGTTGCAGATAATAAGCAGTACCGGCTAACAGTAAATGAAAATTAGAGTTAATGCTGCTATCCTTATTATACCAATTAGCAGTTGCAACAGGCGCATAAAAATTCAAACAAGTTTGTGTGATACCGTAAGATTTTAAATGCTGACTTACCTTATTCGAGTCTTTTAAATTCAAATCCACTTCCGGCTTATTGTAATAATCCATGATGCCGGTTGTATTAAAAAAATGACGAGGTTCTCTTTTCTTTTTGACAGGCTTGGTGCTTTGCGCAAAAAAAGAAAAGTTGAATGCTAATAAGACAAACAACATCACTGATTTCATATACAGATTCTTCATCACTAGTCGCCGCTGTTGCCTTTGATGGTTTTAATAATTTCCTTTTTAAACTCTTCCTCCGCTTTACGTAGTAATCCGGTTTTTTTAGGGCCAATTATTTTTTTAATTTTTTCGAAGTATTCTTTATGCAAATCAAGTTCTGTTTGCTTGAGTTTTAATTCGGCACTTAAATAATTTTCTGCTTCAGCATCGGTTTTAAAATCGGGAATATCGCCATAGGTGCGACGGAAGTTACGACGCGCGGCTTTTATTTTATCAGTGTATTCGTTATACAACGGCCAGAAACTTTGAGCTTCCTGTGTAGTCAAATTAACCTTTTGCGTGATAAAAGAAACTTTCACTGCCTCCACTTTATCCTGTTTGTCGGGCTGTGCTAATACAGGTAAACCGAGAGCCATTATCAGTATAACAAATATGTATTTCAAATTAAATTTCATCTGTTATATCATTTACATCTACATTCTCCAGAATATAATTTTCCTTGCTTTCTTCTTCCGAAGTTGTAGTATTTTGTTCTAGTACATTATTTAAGTTTTTTTGTAATTCATCCGTGTTTACCGCTTCAATTAATGCCTCTTCATCAAAACTATTTAATTGATTGGTTTTAATGATTTCGTTTTTGTCTAAACAAGCTACGGAATTACAATCTGTATTTACGGTGCCATTATCCATATTAAAAAGATACAATCCGATGCTAACAACAAGCATTGCTGCAATGGCATAAGCTGTTTTCTTACTGAATACAATATGTAACACTTTTGCAAACGCGCCTGCTTCATCTTCATGAAGTGTTTCACGAACTTTGTGAGAGAAACTTTCAAAATAATCGTCAGGAACTTCAAATGCATTTAGTTTATCGATAGAATTAAGTGTTGGATAAGCACTCATTTCTTCTGCAAGTGATATTTTCTCCTTCAAACGCGCTGCTGATTCTTCAAAATAATTTTCAGGAATTTCAAAAACAGATATATTACGCAAAACATTTAAAGTTGGATATTGCGCTAATTCTGATTTTGATTCGAAGTATCCCTGAGGTGTAACAAAAGGCAATTCCTTATTAATCGAAGACAATAACTTGAATTCCTTTAACTCTTCGGCCAACTCTATTTTATGCATCATTTTTTGCGAAAATGAGCTAAAATAATCGCCGGGAACAGAGAAAGGATTATTCTCCTTATTGGGCTTGTTATTTTCCTCGTTTGGGTTCATTTGTTACTTTGACGCTATAATTCCTTTTAGGTTTAATGGTTCAACAAAAATTCTTCTATTTTCTTTGCGGCATGATGATAGGAAGCTTTTAGAGCTCCAACCGATGTTTCCAATACCTCCGACATTTGCTCATACGGCATCTCATCATAATATCTCATATTAAACACAACTCGCTGTTTTTCAGGAAGTGATAAGATCGCTTGTTGTAATTTAAGCTGTATGGCATCCCCTTTAAAATACTCATCGGATTCCAAGGTTTGGCTTAACTGATACTCAATTGGTTCTAAAGAAACGGTGTTTCGCTTTTGCTTTTGGCGTAAAAAAGTAAGGGCCTCATTCGTGGCAATGCGATATAACCATGTAAAAAGCTGAGATTCTTCCTTAAAGTTTTCCAAGCCTTTCCAAACCTTAATAAACGTATTCTGCATCACATCGTCAGCGTCATCATGATCGATTACGATTTTTCGTATTTGCCAGTAAATTTTTTGCTGATACTTCTCAATCAACTGATGCAAAGCCATATTGCGGGAAGATTCTTCCGCATACAATTTCAATATTTCCTCATCAGACAAGTGCTTCACTTACGATTAGACGTTTAAAAAACGTCAAAGTTTAATTTAGCTTTTATAAAACTAAAAAAATTTATTCATTTGTAGTGTTATGTTCGATCTCCGTAAATGGGAAAATATGCACATTCCGCTTTGGCTGATTAAAGACACTTGCTGGATGTTAGAATGGCGCTGGCTAGGCGTTGCAATGGTTTTGCCAACGGTTTCGATGGCCATCTACATTTTAATAAAATCAGTTAAAATGGTAGAGTTTTACATCAACCTCGCCATTTGTTTTTGGATCGCAGCGAACTCATTTTGGATGTGCGCCGAGTTCTTCAACTTTATCGAATATAAAATGTTTGCAGGAATTCCTTTCGGATTAGGAATGCTGTCCGTTGCGATATTTTATTTCAAACAAGCTCGCTTAAATGCGGGTAATTAATTCCTTTACTATAAAAGTCATTTTTGGCTCTTGTGCATTCGCTACTTGAAGTACTTCTTCGTGACTAACGTTCTCTACCCTACCCTCAACACCTAAGTCGGTTATAATACTTATACCAAAAACATTGATGCCGCTATGGCGAGCTACTATTACTTCAGGTACAGTACTCATACCAACCGCATCAGCGCCAATACGCCATAAGTAACGGTACTCGGCAGGCGTTTCAAAACACGGTCCGGTTAAACCCGCGTACACACCCGTACTTACTTTAATGTTATTTTCTTTCGCGATATTAAGTGCCAGCTCAATATATTTTTTGTTGTAAGCATCGCTCATATCTAAAAAACGCGGGCCTAACTGATTCAGATTTTTGCCGATTAAAGGATTATCCGGAAATAAATTAATATGATCATTAATAATCATGATTTCACCAACGGCAAAATTTGGGTTCATTCCTCCACTCGCATTACTTACACAAAGTGTTTTAATGCCTAGAGCTTTCATAACACGAACAGGGAATGTAATTTGTTTCATGTTATAACCTTCATAATAATGAAAGCGTCCCTGCATGGCCATTACTTTCTTTCCACCAATACTTCCGAAAATTAATTTAC
>CAYQDP010000348.1:0-3663 GCA_964416235.1 uncultured Flavobacteriaceae bacterium
TCTCGGCAATATTGCCATTGATGCGTTTACCCATGAAGAAATTTTAAAATGTAAATTGGAGAAAGATAAAAAGTATGTGTTAGCTTATGGTAAAAACAATGATGCTTTACCGCAGTATGATTTGCAATATTTCAAAAATGCCATTCCATTAAATCTTAAGTATGTGGAGACAGATGCGGAGAAAAAAATTTCGCATGCAACACCGGAAGTTCAAGAGCCATTATTTGGCAATAAACTTTGGATATGGATTGCGTTAACGGCAGGCGTGTTACTCATAGGAATTTTCACACTTAAATTATTAAAGCAAGAAGACAAACAAGCGTAAATAAAAAAACCACCAAGCGGTGGTTTTTTATTTAGTTTCTTTTAAAACTCATCTTCGTTAAAGAAGAAGTCGTCTTTGGTAGGATAGTCGGGCCAGATTTCTTCAATGGTTTCGTAAGCTTCACCTTCGTCTTCCATCTCCTGTAAGTTTTCAATAACTTCCATTGGCGCACCCGAACGCATGGCAAAATCAATCAACTCGTCTTTTGTCGCCGGCCATGGTGCATCTTCTAACCACGATGCTAATTCTAAGGTCCAATACATAGGTAAAGTGTTTTAAGTTTATTCTACTCTTTAATTTGCTGCAAAGAAAAAAATTTTATTTGATTTTACGCTAAAAAAACAGCAAAAGTTTCACTCCTTTTTAAAACTTTATAACTTCTTAATAAACAATATGTTAAATTTCAAATTCTTTATCAATAAAGGTCTCATTTTCACCTGCCAGCTTCATTTTATACTTCCCTTTCTTAAATCCCTTAATATTCAACCTCACCGCATATTCCTGCGAGCCCGCATTCACCCATTGTCCTTTTATCTCACCCACTTTATTACCCAGCGAATCTGTCACATAAAACCAGGCATAACATGTTTTGTCAACCTGATAATCCACATTCGCCTTTAATTGTATCGGATATTCATGAATGTTTCCGTATTCATTAATCACTGCTTTTTTTCTCAAGGTATACCACGGAATAGGTTCATCTTTTATCGTAGCAACGAATTTTCTTAAATCTTCAGTAATAGAATCGTTTACGCCTGTTATGTTTGCAGTAGGCCGATTGTTACTCACCGCCCACACTGCATATTGCTCTGTGTTATCATCCGTTTTAGAGGCGTTTAAATATTTTGCTAAGAGTAAAAGTTTAGTGTCGGCCAGTTTTCCTGTCTCGTATTTTAATCCTTTAATCGGACCCGAATTGGTGTATTCACAACAATAGCCTTTAATCTCAAACGATTTTGTTTCATTTCTTCCCATAGCCAAAATTTGCTCATGCGCTACCAAAACATCCTGATAATTCTCTTTCATCGCATTCATTCGCCAGCCTGCGGGAACAATCACTTTTACCGAATCATTAATATTGTTTTTTATTTTGTAATCCAAAATCAATCCGCCTTTACAGGTAACGTCGGCTCTTATTAAACTTTTTCGGAGGGCATCATCAATACTAATTGTTGTTACAGCCATGCAGTTTATGCTTAATGCCGGTAAAAGTGTGCTGAGTTGTTTGAGTGTTTGTTTCATAATTCCCTCCTTGTTTTTTAATATAATGTTCATTAAGTGTATTTGGTTACACCTTATTTATAAAACTTATTTTTTACCTTGCTCTTGTAAATTTTATTGCATGGAACGTTTTACAGGGATATTGGGAATCATTGTGATTTTAGGAATCGCTTTTTTGTTATCCAATAATAAAAAATCAATTAACTATCGTTTGGTATTAAGTGGCATTGGTTTGCAACTGGTAATCGCCTTATTGGTTTTGAAGGTTCCTTTCATTACTAATTTTTTCGCTATGCTTGGAAGAGGCATGGGTAAAATAGAACAATTTGCTACGCAAGGTGCTTCTTTTGTTTACGGTGGAATAATGATTGATACGCACGATGGTGCTTCAAAATCTTTTGGTGCGCCACATACTTTTGTATTTGCATTTAGTGTTACAGCCACCATTATTTTTGTTTGCGTGCTGGTAGCCGTTCTTTATCACATTGGTTTTATGCAAAAAGTAATTTCAGTAATAGCTAAAGTGATGAATTTTGTGATGCGTGTGAGCGGAGCAGAAGCATTAAGTAATGTGGCGAGTGCTTTTGTAGGACAAGTAGAAGCGCAGGTAATGATTCGTCCGTATTTACCTACCATGACGAAGAGTGAACTCATGGCTTCCATGGCCGGAAGTATGGCGTGCATCGCAGGAGGAATTTTAATTGTGTACGTCAACATGGGAGCGAAAGCAGAATATCTGTTAACCGCAAGCTTAATGGCTGCACCCGCAGCTTTAGTGATTTCAAAAATTATGTATCCTGAAACGGAAGAATCTCAAACCAAAGGCGAAGTAAAATTAGAAGTGAAGAGTCCGTATACCAATGTGATTGATGCTATCTCTCACGGTGCGGCAGACGGAATGAAAATTGCGATTAATGTTATCGCGATGTTAATTGGTTTTATTGCGCTCATTGCATTTATTAACTGGGGGCTCGGAAAGATATATCCGCAGCTATCGCTCGATTTTATTTTCGGAAAATTGTTTTATCCTTTGGCATGGGTAATGGGTGTGCCGGGCGCAGATGTGGAGACCGTTGCGACCTTGATGGGACAAAAACTTACGATTAATGAGTTTGTTGCTTTTGATACTTTAACACATCGTTTAGCAGCACCATTGAGTGAAAAGGGAACCATGATTGCGAGCTTCGCTATTTGCGGTTTCGCTAATTTTTCTTCCGTAGGTATGCAAATTGGCGGTATCGGCGCCCTGGTTCCTGAGAGAAGAAATGATTTAGCGAAATTGGGTATTCGTGCCCTTATCGCCGGTACCTTGGCATCCTATCTTTCTGCATGTATTGCGGGAATGTTGGTTTAAAATCATATTTATTAAGGAATTCAACCCTAAATCCTGCAATTCTATATCCTAAATCCTGCAATAATTCCCTATCTTTGCACCCTTAAATTTTAGCAATGATTTCGGTTAATGGCGCAACAGTAGCATTTGGTGGTTTCACTCTGTTCGATAATATTTCCTTTTTAATTAATCCTAAAGACCGTATTGGTTTGGCAGGAAGAAATGGCGCGGGTAAATCTACCATGCTTAAATTATTGGCAGGGCATCAAAACCCTACCAAAGGTGAAATTGCTATTCCGCGTGAATGCAAAATCGGTTATTTACCGCAGGATATGACGCATCAGCACGGACGTACTGTATTTGCCGAAACCGAAACCGCTTTTGAGGAAGTGCAATTAATGCAAAAGCGTTTGGACGAAATCAATCATCAATTAGAAACTCGTACCGATTACGAAAGTGATGAGTACATGAAATTGATTGAGGATTTAACCGACATCAATCACCGATTGGATATTGTTGGCGCAGGAAATGTGGAAGAAGAGATTGAGAAAATTTTAAAAGGTTTAGGATTTGACCGTAAAGATTTGCAACGTCAAACATCAGAGTTTAGCGGCGGTTGGCGCATGCGGATTGAATTAGCAAAATTATTATTACAAAAGCCCGATGTGTTGTTGTTAGATGAGCCTACCAATCACTTGGATATTGAAGCGATTCAATGGTTGGAAGAATTCATGGAGACTTTCCCCGGTGCAGTTGTATTAATTAGTCACGATAAAACATTTTT
>CAYQDP010000349.1:0-3662 GCA_964416235.1 uncultured Flavobacteriaceae bacterium
TGACTGGGCTAATGCGGCGCGCTCGCAATTTGCCAGTCCCGAACAGGAAGAACACCATGAGGAACATCATTAATTTATTGAAGCTTAAAGCGCATCAATAAATTAATTGTTTCTCCTTTTTCATTAAACTCCAACTTGCTTAAGTTCTCCTGAACGAATTGTTTGATTTTTTCGTTCTCAGCGTTAATAATTACTTCTTCTGCTTTACCTTGCTCATTTACCTTAAAAGATAAACGAATTTGGTTTTCCGATTTGTTATCGAATAACTCAACAGGTAATTCGAGTTTGGTTTTCAATTTTTCTACTGCTTCACCTGTACCTTGGTCTGATGGCTTTGCCGCTAAACTCAAGAAGATGAAAAAGAAGGCCGGGATGATTGCTTTTGTTTTCATGACTTTATTTTTTTATAATTTATATTGTTATTTGAGTGCTTTTAGTAATTAGACGTAAAGTTCCGTGGTTTAGTTACAGTAATTGTAAAGAAATGTGTTAACGAATGTAAATGCGTTTTAAAATCACGAAATTGAGGGGAGAAGCATATAACGCAGAATGGGGGATGTATGCCAATAAAAATTATTATCTTAGATTAAACCTTTATTGATTATGGAAGTCTTACATTAAAATGTCATCCTCATGAAACAAAAAATACGTTTATTATTCTCTTTATTATTCATTTCGGTAAGTATTATTTACGCGCAAACCGTATCAACACAGTTTGGTCCGGTACAAGGAAGTTTAAACGGAACTATTCATCAGTTTTTAGGAATTCCTTTTGCCAAACCGCCTGTAGGTAATTTACGTTGGAGAGCGCCTCAGAATCCAACTAATTGGACCAGCACATTGCTCACTAATAGTTTTGCGCCGGTTTGCCCTCAGAAAAAATTCACTCAAGGAAGTACAACGTATACAATCACCGGAAATGAAGATTGTTTGTATTTAAATATATGGACGCCTCAAACAGGCGCTGGGTCGCGACCGGTTTTAGTTTTTATTCACGGTGGCGGCAATCAACAAGGTGGCGCCAGTGAAGATGGTGGTGGTACTCAAATGTACATTGGGAAAAATTTGGCAGAACGCGGCGATGCAGTTGTTGTAACCATTCAATATCGTTTAGGGCCACTTGGTTTTTTAGTTCATCCCGGATTGGAACCCGAGAATACCAATAATATTTCAGGAAATTATGCGGTAATGGATCAAATATTGGCATTAACCTGGGTGAAAAATAACATTGCTAATTTTGGTGGCGACCCTAACAAAGTAATGATATTCGGAGAGAGTGCAGGAGGAATTAATGTTGGAAATTTAATGTTAACGCCAATGGCAGCTAATTTGTTTCAGAGAGCCTGTATTCAAAGCGCTGTACCTGTGGTTGGCGACTACAACACCGTGAAGAATGATGGTGTGGCTTTCGTTGATAGTTTTATTTCTACTGGTACCGATGTGCAGAAAATATCATATATGCGAACATTACCGGCTGATAGTTTGGTGAAAGATCAGGAATCGCCACTTACCGGCGGAACAGTAGGATTAAATTGGTTAGCCGTAAAGGATAATGTATACTTTAATGATTTTCCGCAGCAGGCCATCCAAAACGGAAACTTTAATAAAGTTCCTTTTATGATTGGTTCTAATTCTGAAGAAATGAGTTTATCCGCACCTCCAACGGTTTTGCCGGGTATGGTTACCTTATTAATTAATTCAACAGTGCCTTCCAGTTTACAAGCGCAGGCTAATACGTTATATCCACCGGGTACCACAACTACACAAGCACGCCAGTCTTACATAGGTATATTAAGTGACGCGCAATTTACGGCTAATGCCAGAAGAACGGCACAATGTGTTAGTTTAAATCAGACACAACCGGTTTGGCGTTATTTCTTTACGCATAAGCATACGGTTAGTGTTTTAGCGCCATTAGGTAGTTACCATGGAATGGAATTGTTTTATGTATTTAATAATTGGGAAAATACAACCTTGGGGAGCGGACCGTTATTTAAACCACAAGATGATTCGGTACAGAATGCGATGTTAAAGTATTGGGTGAATTTTGCTAATACTGGAAATCCAAACGGAACGAACTTAGTATCCTGGCCCCAGTATAACGCAAGCAGTGATTGTTATTTGGATATAAAAGCAACCCCGAATGGAAGTCAGTGCGGTATAAGAACAGCCGAATGTAATTTATGGGACAATTCCATTGCTTATACGCCTTGCATTAGTACTATTGGGATCAATGAGGTTAAAAATAATAAAGTAACTGTCTTAGTATATCCTAATCCTTCTAATGGTGTATTTAAATTAAGAGTTTCAGGTGAATATACTCAACTCGAAGTTTATTTATATAATGCAATTGGTCAGCTTGTACATTCACAACCAATGAAAAGCGGAGAAAATGAAATTAATGCAAGTCATTTATCAAGTGGTGTATACGGATGTGTCATTAAAGATAAAAATATAGCAATTGGTAGCTTGAAATTTATCGTAGAATAGTATTCATCATTCAGGCTGTCGGAAAAGCTCAAAGGTTTTATAGTATTTGTTGGTACGCATCCAGCCTTTTACCAGATTATCGCTGTCAGGATAATATGGGGCATGAGTGATGATGTCGCGGCAATCATCCATAGAGTTTATCTGATGACTGGAGTCAATAAAACCATATCCTTTGTATTGATTGTTTTCAATTAGAATCAAAGCTCTTTCTTCATGATGGCGGCCTTTGTCGAGCAAAATGAAATTTGATTTTTCATAGGCTGATTTTTTTATCACTTCTTCAGCACGTTTGTTATATGCTTCAACTTCTTCTTCATTGTTGCAAATACCTTTACATTTCTTTATTTGGTGATTAAAACAAATGGCGTCTTCACCTGTTAATCCGCAATAACGTAAACATAACTCATATTCATCAATCCATTTTTCTAGTTTTTCGCGTGCTGAAGAGTAGGTGACGAATGAATCAATAGCATTTTCCGATTCTTCGTAAGGAACAATCTTAAAATTAATGATGCCGCTTTTGTCTTTGAAGGAGTCGATACTGTGAGTAAACTCATCAGCTTTGCGAGCACGGTTATATTTGGGTTTATGTTTTTTAATTTCAGAAGATTCATGCAGCAGCGCTACTAATTCACTTCCGGTAACTACAAAATCAACATTGTATAAATCATTCAGGAGCTTTTTACTTTTGTTCTCTTTACTGTTAAAGTGCGCAATGGCCCGCTGATACATATTGGTACTTTTTCCAATGTAAATAATCTCTTGATCCTTATTCAGGAAATAATACACGCCACATTCCTCCGGTAATTTTTTGAGAATATATTCTTTTATTTTATCAATGCGGCGTGTCATGATTTCTTCCACGCCCATATTTTTGTATTGAGGATGCTGTGATTTTAACTGCAATAATAAATCAAATAATTTAGCCGTAGCTTCCGCGTCTCCTTGTGCACGGTGTCTGCCTTCAATTTCTATTCCCAAGGAGGCGCATAAATGACCTAAGCTATAGGAAATTCTTCCCGGTATTAATTTTCTGCTTAGTCTAACTGTACATAAAGTGTCTTTTCTGTATTTATATCCTAATGACGCAAATTCTTCTTTTATAAATCCATAATCGAAACCAACATTGTGAGCAACAAAAATGCAACCTTCCGTCATTTCAATGATTTTCT
>CAYQDP010000350.1:0-3636 GCA_964416235.1 uncultured Flavobacteriaceae bacterium
TATAAGCGTAACAGCAAAGGCGGCGGAAGCTTAACATTAAACTTCAGTAACGACCACGAACTGGAAAATATTTTATCGTATTTCGGAATTGAGTGATATTAGTCACACATCCAAGTGTTTTAATAGTATAATTTTGTATCTGCAAAATACATTCACAAATCATAACTCTTAATTTATCTTTTAAATTATGCCTAAAGGAATTTACAAAGTGCCAACTCCGGTTAACGAACCGGTAAAGCAATACGCATCAGGAAGTCCGGAAAGAAAAGAATTGCAAGCCATGCTTAAAACCATGCGCAGCAAACAAATCGAAATTCCGATGTACATTGGCGGAAAAGAAGTAAA
Source organism: uncultured Flavobacteriaceae bacterium (assembly GCA_964416235.1). Taxonomy (GTDB): domain Bacteria; phylum Bacteroidota; class Bacteroidia; order B-17B0; family Aurantibacillaceae; genus JAHEYG01. The sequence continues at coordinate 346 of CAYQDP010000350.1, forward strand.
AAGCAATAACAAAGTTCGCATTGCTCCTCCGCACGATCACAAACACACCTTAGGTTATTTTTACAAGAGCGATAAAAAACACATTGAACAGGCAATTGCTGCGGCATTAGCGGCAAAAGAAAAATGGGCCAATTTAAGTTGGGAACAACGTGCTTCCATTTTCTTAAAAGCTGCCGATTTAATTGCAGGTCCTTACCGTGCGAAATTAAACGCTGCAACAATGTTAGGACAAAGTAAAAATGCATTTCAGGCGGAGATTGACAGCGCTTGTGAAATCATCGATTTCCTTCGCTTCAACGTAAGTTACATGACAGAAATTTATGCTGAACAACCTATTTCTTCACCCGGTGTTTGGAACCGTTTAGAATGGCGTCCGCTTGAAGGATTTGTTTATGCATTAACTCCATTTAACTTCACGGCCATCGCCGGAAATCTTCCTTCAAGTTGTGCTTTGATGGGCAACGTTGTTGTTTGGAAACCTAGCAATACACAAGTATACAGTGCTAATGTATTAATGGAAGTTTTCAAAAAAGCCGGTGTTCCGGATGGTGTAATTAATTTAATTTATCCAAGCGGACCGGATGCAGCGGAGGTGATTTTTAACCACAAAGATTTTGCAGGTATTCACTTTACAGGAAGTACCGAAGTTTTCCAAAACATTTGGCAGACCATTGGAAACAACATTCACAAATACCGTTCTTATCCCCGCATTGTTGGCGAAACAGGAGGAAAAGATTTTATCATGGCGCATAAATCAGCGGATGCAAAAGAAGTAGCCGTTGCTTTAACTCGCGGCGCTTTCGAGTTTCAAGGACAAAAATGTTCAGCAGCATCACGCGCGTATATTCCTTCCAATTTATGGGAAGATGTAAAGAAATACATGGTAGCCGATTTAAAATCAATGAAAATGGGTGGCACGGAAGATTTCACCAATTTCATCAATGCGGTGATTGACGAAAAAAGCTTTGATAAATTATCGAAATATATTTCAGACGCGAAAAAAGATAAAAATGTAGAAGTTGTATTCGGCGGTAAATGCGATAAGAGCAAAGGTTATTTCATTCAACCAACAGTTCTGAAAGCAAAAAATCCTAAATACATTACCATGTGCGAAGAATTATTCGGGCCGGTATTAACGATTTATGTTTACAACGAAAACCGTTTTAAAGAAACACTAGATTTAGTTGACAGCACCTCCATTTATGCATTAACGGGATCTATAATGGCTAACGACCGTTATGCAATTGAATTAGCCACAAAAACATTACAACACAGCGCAGGAAACTTTTACATTAACGATAAATGTACCGGAGCTGTTGTGGGTCAGCAACCATTTGGTGGCGCACGCGGCAGTGGAACAAACGACAAAGCCGGCGCAAAAATAAATTTATTACGTTGGGTAAGTCCACGTACAATTAAAGAAACCTTTGTACCGCCGGTAGATTATCGTTATCCATTTTTACAAGCAGATTAATACTTAAAACCTCTCATTTTGAGAGGTTTTTTGTTTTTCGTAACTTTAATATGTAGAAAAAAAAGATTGAAAAAGATTACACTATATTTTATCCTGCTTGTTTTATTCCTAAACCCTATTCTTTATGCGCAAAATATTTCTTCTTTCAAACAAAACAAAAAATGGGGTTTCAAAAAAGGAGAAAGTATTGTAATAGAACCGCAGTACGACACTACTTTTGGTTTTGATCAGAACAGCGAAATAGCCTTAGTAGGAAACATCAATCCAAATAAAAAAACAATCAATCCCCTTACCAAAGAAATTAAATTTGAGTGGAATTACTTTTACATCACCCATAAAAACGAAAAAATATACATCAAAAAATCTGAAACCGACTCCACCGCGGATATAACGGTTATCAAACAAACCCAGCAACTTTACACTCACGACAAAAATGCCTTTGCTGCAACCGTAAACGGAAAAAAGTATTTAGTCAGCAAAAAGGGAAAAACCATACTTACCCTGGCCTTCGATAATATTGGCTTCACCAAAGTACCCGGATTTTATACCGTAGAAAACAAAGACCCTAAAACCGGACAAATTTTAATTGGATTAGTAAACGACAAAGGAGAATTTGTAATACAACAACAATATTCCAAAATAAGCATTAACAGCCTCGACTCAGTTATATTTTGTTGCACCGCAGGCATAAAATTTAATGGCAGCGACGACGCTTATAATTACAGAGGAACAAAACTACACACCAGCGCCAAACACATACACGCCATGGGGCGGAATTTCGCCATTTATCGTTTATTTGAATCGGAGAACAGTTATGTGGTTCATGATTTAAACTCAGGTAAAGAAAAAACGTTAAAAGTTGAATGGTTGTATTACTTAAAGAACGATCGTTTATTAATTTTGGACGGTGAATGGTTTTTTTACGATTTAAAAACCGATAAACGATTTCCGGTAGACGGAAGATTAATTAAATACTATAAACTCGATGGGTAAAATTAAAGTAGCAATAAACGGATTTGGGCGCATTGGTCGTTGTTTTTTCAGAGTAGCGCAAAACACACCTGAAATAGAAATTGTAGCCATTAACGATTTAACCGACGCACAAACATTGGCGCATTTATTAAAGTACGACAGCGTACACCGCGCGTTTAAAGGAGAAGTAAAACACGATGACAATCATTTAATCGTAAACGGTAAGGAAATAAAAATTGTAGCGCACAAAGACCCGAAAAATTTACCGTGGAAAGAATTGGGAGTAGACATTGTAATAGAATCAACCGGACATTTTTTAGACAAGGCAAGTGCGCAGTTACACTTAGACGCGGGAGCCAAAAAAGTGATCTTATCCGCACCGGCAAAAGACGACGACATAAAAACCATTGTACTCGGAGTAAACGATAACCTCTTAACCAAAGACGATGTTATTATTTCCAACGCGTCGTGCACCACGAACTGTGCAGCACCCATGTTAAAAGTGTTAGAACAATTTACCATTGAAGAAGCTTATATCAGTACTGTGCATTCCTATACCGGCGACCAACGCATACACGACGCACCGCATAAAGATTTAAGAAGAGCCAGAGCAGCAGCCATGAGTATTATTCCAACATCAACAGGAGCAGCCAAAGCCATCACCAAAATATTTCCGCATTTAGAAGGAAAAATTGGAGGCTGTGGTATGCGAGTACCGGTGCCCGATGGCTCCTTAACCGATATTACTTGTGTACTCACAAAAATTCCGACTGTCAAAGAAATAAATGCAGCCTATAAAAAAGCAGCAGAGACTGATTTAAAAGGCATTTTACAATACACCGAAG
>CAYQDP010000351.1:0-3630 GCA_964416235.1 uncultured Flavobacteriaceae bacterium
CTATACTTCGCGATTTTGTTGCCGTGTTCAATATCATCACCAATGTAGCTCATGCCTGTTTTTTCTAAAACTTTACGGGAAGCAATATTCTCAATGGCGGCGCGACCTACAATTGTCTTTAATCCTAATTTCTGAATGCCGTAATTGAAGCAAGCGAGTGCAGATTCGGTAGCATAGGCTTTTCCCCAGTGAGACTCAAAAAAGCGATAACCTAAATCAATTTCATCTACTTCAAGTATGTATTTTAGTCCGCACCAACCAATAAACTCATGGTTGGATTTTAAATGCACTGCCCATCTTCCGAGATTGTTTTTATATTGAGGAAGTATAACATCCAAAATAATTTTTTGTGCTTCTGCTAAGTCGACGGGTCCGTCACCGGTATAGCGTGTAACATTGGGATTACTGTTTAAATCCACTAATAATTGCGCGTCTTCAGTAGTAAATTCACGTAAGTATAGCCTTTCTGTTTCTAGAACAATTTTCATTTATAACAGTTTAAAATCATCGGCGTCTAAGCCTACAGGAAATGCTTTTCTGAATTCAGAGAGGTAATTGTAATCTAAGGTTACCGTTTCAATGCTTTCTTCGTTGGCTTTGGTTTTGCTGATGATTTCACCGCGTGGATTAATCACCATGCTGTCGCCGCTGTGTGCGATATTATTACCATCCGCGCTAATACGGTTAACGCCAATCACAAAACATTGATTTTCGATGGCACGGGCAATAAGCAATTGCTTCCATGGATAAGAGCGGACCTCAGGCCAATTGGCAACATAGATTAAAACATCATAAGCCGCGGTATAAGAACCGTTATTTTTTGTGAAAGTATTTCTGCTCCATACAGGGAAACGCAAATCGTAGCAAACAAGCGGACAAATCTTAAACTCTCCAATGGCTTGAATGATTTTATTTTCTCCTGCCGAGTAATGTTTGTCTTCACCCGCCATTCGGAATAAATGACGTTTGTTATAAAAGCTGAATGTACCGTTAGGCTGCACCCAAAATAAGCGATTAAAATAATTCCCCTTCTCTTCAACAGCCACGCTTCCTGTAATCACTGCGTTTTTTTCTTGCGCCTTTTGTTGCAACCAGGCGAGTGTTGGTCCGGATGCAGGTTCGGAAAGTTTTGAGGGATTCATGGTGAATCCGGTGGTAAACATTTCGGGTAATACAATCAAATCTGTTTTTTCCTGCACGGAATTCAGCAAATTATTAAAATGCGCGAGGTTTTTTTCGCGGTCTTCCCAAAAAAGTGAGGTTTGAATGAGTGTTACCTGCATAAAACAAATGTAAGAAATTGTATTATATTCTTACCTTTACAACATGCCACAAATTTCGGTTGTTATCATAACTTTTAACGAAGAAAAAAACATTGCCCGTTGTCTGGATTCGGTGAAAGAGGTGGCGGATGAAATTGTGGTGCTGGATTCATTCAGTACTGATAAAACCAAGGAAATCTGTGAAAGTAAAGGCGTGAGTTTTTATCAGCATAAATTTGATGGGCATATTCAACAAAAAAACAGAGCCATCACCTATGCCAAATTTCCGCATGTTTTATCCTTAGATGCGGATGAAGCCTTGGATGATACGCTTAAAAAATCCATTCTGGACGTAAAAAATAACTGGAACAAGGATGGTTATTATATGAATCGCTTAACAAATTATTGCGGACATTGGGTAAAACATTGTAATTGGTATCCGGATAAAAAATTGCGATTGTGGGATAGCCGTAAAGGTGCGTGGACCGGAATTAATCCGCATGATAAATATGAAATGAAAGACGGTGATAAGAATACCGGTCATTTAAAAGGCGATATTTTACATTACAGTTATTATAGCGTAGAAGATCACTATAAACAAGTAGAGTATTTCACTACCATTGCGTCTAAAGCATTTTTCGAAGCAGGAAAGAAAGCGCCTATTTATAAATTACTGGTAAATCCCATCGCGAAATTTATCGATCATTATATTTTGCATTTGGGATTTTTGGATGGCAAAGCCGGGTATTTAATTTCAAAAATTTCGGCATACGCCACGTATTTAAAATATAAAAAATTAAGAGAATTATACCGTGCAAAAGCTGCCTGATAATTTTTCACTCATAATAAGTCGTACCGACAGTATTGGTGATGTGGTACTCACACTACCAATGGCCGGCTACATAAAAAAGTATTTTCCTCACTGTAAAATTATTTTCTTAGGAAGAAACTACACGCGCGATGTAGTAGCATTATCGCAGTTTGTAGATGAGTTTGTAAGTTGGGATGATGTGGAAGCAAGAAAAAATTTAAAAGCCGATTGCATCATTCATGTTTTCCCGGTAAAGGAAATAGCACAACAAGCTAAACAAAATGGAATTAAGTTGCGGGTTGGAACTACCAACCGTTTATACCATTGGATGACGTGCAATAGATTAATTTCATTATCGAGAAAAAACTCACCGTTGCACGAGTCGCAACTTAATTTACAACTATTGAAATTTTTAAGAATTCCAACCGAATTAAAGTTGGAGGCTATAAAAAACTATTACGGTTTTACAAAAGCCGCAGCTTTGGATGAAGAGTGGAAAAACCTGATTGATTCAACAAAAACAAATGTGATTCTGCATCCTAAATCGAAAGGAAGCGCTAGAGAATGGGGCTTGGAAAATTTTTCAACTTTAATCGATGCTTTAGATAAAAATAAATTTAAAATTTTCATCAGCGGAACTAAAGAAGAAGGACAATTGGTTAAATCACTCTTAGAAAAGCATAAAGACATAATCGACTTAACCGGTCAATTAAGTTTAAAGCAATTTATCAGTTTCATCAATCATGCCGATGCTTTGGTGGCCACAAGTACAGGTCCGTTACACATTGCTTCTGCATTAGGAAAAACAGCAATAGGTTTATTTGCACCAATGCGACCAATACATCCCGGAAGATGGATGCCTGTTGGCGAAAGGGCAAATTATTTAGTATTGAATAAAGAATGCAGTGATTGCCGTAAAAACAACGATTGTCATTGCATACGTGAAATAAAAGCAAAACAAGTTGTAGATTTACTTAATAAATAAAATCGTCATTGCGAGCGATAGCGAAGCAATCCTGATAATAGATTGCCTCAGTCGGGCGCAGCCCTCTTTCGCAATGACGGAAAAACAAAAATGAATGTATTTAAAGATAAAGTGATTTGGATAACCGGTGCTTCCTCCGGTATTGGAGAGGCCTTGGCTTTGGAGTTCGCCAAGCGTGAAGCGCGACTTATTCTTTCCGCGCGCCGTGAAGATGAATTAAAGCGCGTGGCAAAAGAAACCAAACTGCCGGATTTAGACATTATGGTTTTGCCGTTTGACTTGAAGGATACTTCCAATGCATCTGCCTTAGCTGCGCAAATCATGAATAAATTCGGACGTATCGATATTTTAATTAATAATGGCGGATACAGTCAACGTTCAGAAGCCATTGTTACCGATGAAAAAACAGAACGCGAATTAATGGAAGTTAATTATTTCGCGCACGTGAATATTACAAAGGCTGTATTGCCTTATATGAAGCGACAAAAAAACGGCCACATTGTTGTGATAAGCAGTATTGCCGGGAAGTTCGGATTTTATTTGCGCTCTTCTTATTCAGCCGCCAAACATGC
>CAYQDP010000352.1:0-3620 GCA_964416235.1 uncultured Flavobacteriaceae bacterium
ACTAGTCTACACAAAGCCGATACGGTTCCTGATCAAATAGATTCTACTTTTCAAGGCGCGAAAGATATTACCCGCATCGCCTATCATAATAAAGAAAACAAGGAAACAGTTGTGTTTTACAAAGTAAACGACATGGGACACGCATTGCCAATTGCTCCTGGTGCTTGTAAAAATCAGGGAGGAAAGGGAGGTGTCTTTGCAACAAATAAGGGATTGTATTCAACCTATCATGCCGCCGTTGAATTTGGATTGATACCGCAAATTAAAATCGAAGGCAGTGCTGAGGTAAACGAAAATCAAAAAGGGGTTGAATTTAAAGTTTCACCCATAAAAGATTACAGTTATGATTGGATTTTACCTAAAGGAGTAGAAGCAACGGGAAATAAAAACACGAATTCAATCCTGGTTAATTGGAATGCAAAAAGTGATGTTCTATTCTTAAAAATGATGGCACCTGATGGATGTTGGTATTATTCCGAATCCAAAAGGGTAATGATAAAAAAACCTTAAGCGGTTTCTTTTATTACTTTTTCTATTAGATAAGGATGTCCTAAAATTTCGCTGCAAGTAACAAATGAATTTACGGTAACACCCATTACTCCGTGAAGATTGATGTTCTGTCCGGTTAAAAACAAATTTTTCACCTTTGTACGTGGAGTAATAAATGATTTCATTGGCTCATTATAATCTTTTATCACCCCGTAGAGTGTGCCGTCGCGCGAGCCAATGTAATCACGATAGGTAAGAGGTGTTGCGCAGGTGTAAGATTTAATGGTTCCTTTTAGCGAAGGCATGCGCTCATATAAAACATTTAATATTTTTTCTGCTTTTTCAATTTTAAAATCTTCGTAATCTTGTCCCCGTCCCTCTGTAAAGTGTGGTTTAGTTTGAAAAGAATTCTCCCACTTTTTACACTCTTCATAACGCATATAAGCCATTACGGTAAAGTTTTCTGTGTATTCCGGGTTCTTTGAGTTTGTTGTACCAAATAAGCCAATTGTTTCAGGCCACGTTTCAATGTTGTAATTCGGACTACTCCAAACATTATCTACCGTATAATGATAAATATTATAATTAATGTGCGGTACACTTTTTTCGTGAGCCACTGCATTTACGATGAATGAGGAAATTGAATTGTCTAAACTCTTAATTCTGTTTTTATAAGCGGCTCTTAACTGAGGCCCTTCAACCATGTCGATTGTCTTCGCCAAATCAATAGCGGAGATAAACAGTTTTCCCTCTACACGTTCGCCATTAGTCAATTCTACTGATTCAATTTCATCTGCGAAAAAGTGAAAAGTTTTAGCTTCCGAATAATTGAAAATTTCTCCACCCATGTTTTTTATACATGTGGTAAGGTGCTTCGCGATTTGCGAACTGCCATCTATGCATCGATAAGAGCTTTCTATGTAGGAGTTAACAACTAATGCATGAACATAAAATGGAGTTTTCCCCTCGAGACCGGCATATAACATATTACTTCCACCTAATACACGACGTAATTTTTCATCACTTACGATGCTTTCAATAAAGGCTCTTGAATCTATGCTCAAATACCAGGCGTTTTCAAAATCTTTTTTACCGGTTTCTAAATTGTAAAGAGGAAAAGCCTTGCAAACTTCTCTTATTTTATCAATGTAAAGTTGTATGCTGGCTCTTTCCTTCGGGAAATATTTGCAAAGTTGCTCAACGAAATTCGCGTAACCCTGCGCATGTGGATAATTATTTGGATCTCCTTTGAAAGAAATTAAATCGTAACCATTTTCGTCTAATTTCTGCAGCTTAAGTGCATCCATTAAACCAAAATACTTGAAATAACGATTTAAATTTTGCCCTTCATCTAATCCGCCAATGTAATGTACACCGGTATCAAAAATTGTTTTGTCGCGACTGAAAATTTGTAATGAACCGCCTACTTGTCGGTTTTTTTCCAACACGCAAACTTTCATTCCTTCTTTGGCTAAGATGTATGCAGTGGTTAATCCACCCATCCCACTACCAATTATCACTGCATCGTATTTAGCCATAAAATAAAACCTTAAAAATAGCAAAATTGATTAGTCTCACAAACGCACTTTTGTTAAACATTTACCTGTTAATTTTGTTATTAATTCATGGTTTGTTTATTGCAACATGCGGACCTAATCGTTACCTTTAAAGCTCCTATGTGCCGCCAGAAAATAGTTTACTTTTTGATGATTTTGCTAGCCGTATCCGGTGTTGCAAGCGCACAAAACTATACTATCAAAGGAAAAATATTTAATGCGGAAAGTAAAGAACCACTTCCCTTTGTCCCTGTAATTATAAAGGGCACAACCATTGGCGCTCAAACTGATTTTGATGGCAACTTTGTAATTAAAACCCCAAAATTGGGCGACTCTTTAATTGCAACTTACGTAGGGTATAAAAGACTGGCAAGAAAAATAAATAAGAGTTTGCCTGAGCAAGAGATTAATATGCCAATGGTGAATGAAGGTCTTGCACTCGAAGAAGTAACTGTTAAAGCCGGCGAAAATCCTGCTCATCGCATCATAAGAAATGTAATCGCTAATAAAGTCAAAAATAACCGCGATAAACTCGAGGCATATGAATACGAAACTTATAATAAAATTGAATTTGATCTAACACGAATTCCAAAGGAGATGCAGGAGAAAAAAGCGCTTAAACCAATTCGCTTTGTATTCGATAATGTGGACAGCACATTTAGCGGTGAAAAGCCTTCTCTTCCTTTCTTCATGATAGAAAATATATCAGACTTTTATTTTTTGAAAGACCCTAAGCGTAAGCGCGAAGTTGTACGTGCCAGTAAAATTACCGGTATAGAGAACACATCAATTTCTCAGGTGATGGGCGACATGTATCAAAACATCAACATTTACGATAACAATATTTTAATATTCAATAAGCAGTTTGCAAGTCCTATTTCCAACGACGGTTTTTTCTACTATAAATATTACCTCGAAGACAGTTTGTTTTTAGGCAATCAATGGTGTTATCATATTCGCTTTAAACCAAAACGTCCGCAAGAACTTTCTTTCACAGGCAACATGTGGGTGGCAGATACAACCTGGGGTATTAAGCGACTGGAAATGGCTATGCCTAAAGATGCGAACATCAACTTTGTGAATACTGCTAATGTTGTTCAGGAATTTTCGTATGAAGACAGCACCTGGATGTTGAGCAAAGACCGATTGGTAATTGATTTTGCGCCACAAAAAAAAGCAGTTGGATTTTACGGGAGAAAAACGACTTCCTACAAAAAATTTATTTTGAATAAACCGCGCGAATTGAAATTCTATGAGCTGGGAGATAAAATTGACATTACCGAAGATGCAACAACTAAGACAGATGAATTCTGGCAGCAAAACCGTCATGATAGTTTGAGTGTTCGTGAAATGAAAATCTATAAAATGATTGACACGATTCAAACGTTACCTATTTACAAAACATGGATTGACATCTTTTACATTTTCGTAGCGGGATACGGTAAGGTAAATAATTTTGAAATTGGTCCGTATTATAATTTGGTTAGCTATAACAAAGTAGAAGGAGCGCGTCTTCGCTTTGGCGGAAGAACCAGTCGTAAATTCAGTCGCTGGTATGAATTAGGCGGATATGTT
>CAYQDP010000353.1:0-3614 GCA_964416235.1 uncultured Flavobacteriaceae bacterium
CATATAAATAATACAATAATTCTTTTTGTTGTAATGAAAGCTGGTCAAAGTCTTCTACTTTGTAACGTAAAACACGTAAATCGGCAAATTGCTCTGCAATGTATTTAAACTCTTCTTCAGTTTTAAGAGTATCACTTACGTTTGCTTTTTTTTCAAGCACAGATAGTTCGTTGTTGTTGGATTGGCACGCGCTTAGTGCTAATGCAAGACAAAAAGGAACAATTAGTTTTTTTGAGTTCATAAGGATGTTTTTTAACGGATACAAGGATAACATTATTAGTGCTTTTTTCCAATAAAATTGAGGTGAGAAAAGTCAAAATTACCCCATAAAGGGGGATTAAATACGGAAGCCAATAACGCAAACATCGTCAATTTGTTCGTGAGCGCCTTTCCATTGTATAAAAGTATCATGAATGGCTTGCATTTGTGCATCCGGACTGGTATTATTTTGTGCTAGTAACAATTCCTGAAACTGCTTGTACTTGAACTTTTTTCCTTTCGGACCACCAAATTGATCGGCATATCCATCAGTGAAAAGAAAAATGGAATCGCCTTTTGATACAGGAATAGAGTGGGTTGAATAAGGCTTAGGGTGATCGGATTTCCCGATAGGTTGTTTGTCGGCTGTTATTTCAATAATGTTTTTACCATTTGTATACCACAATGGATTATTAGCACCGGCCCATGAAACAGATTTAGTTTTATGATTAATAGCACAGAGAGAAATATCCATACCATCTTTAACATCTGCATCACTTTTAGCAAAAGTTTCTAAAACCAAATCACGTGTTTTGTCGAGTATTTTTCCGGGTTCAGTTAAATTAAACTCCAAAACAGCGCGATTAAGTGCGTTGGAACAAACTACACTTACCATTGCTCCCGGAACTCCATGACCGGTACAATCTGCTGCGGCAATAAAAGTAAAATTGTCTTTATGCTCCATCCAGTAAAAATCACCTGCAACAATATCTTTTGGTTTATAATAGATAAACGACTCGGGAAGAAATTTTTGAATATGCGTGAGAGGGGGAAGGATAGCATCCTGAATTCGTTTAGCGTATTGAATACTGTCTTTTATATCCTTGTGTTGCTCTTCAATGATTTGGTTTTTCTCGGCTAATTGAGTGTTGATTCGGTTTTTCTCACGGTTCTGTCTAATGAGTACAAACGCGGCACCACCAACAAACAATAACACAATTCCAATTAGAGAAATGGCTAATTTTTGCCGGTCGCTTTCCGCATCTTTTACTTTAATTCGTTCGTTTAATAATTTGTTTTCATTTTCCTTCTCGCTGAGTTCGTATTTTTTTTCCAATTCGGAAACGGCTAATTGATTTTCAGAATTAACTAATGAATCTTTAATCTGAATGTGTTGTAAGATATCTTCGTAAGCTTCTTTATGTTTTTTGATGTCTGCATAAATGGCAGCTCGGTTAAATAAAAGATTGTTTAGGTTAGTTTTGTTATTACGCTGACTCTCTAATTCAAAGGCCTTGTTTATGTTATTGAGGGCATCTGTGTGATTGTTTAATCTTCTGTTTAATTCTGCACAATTGGAGTATGAATTTATTAAGTGTTCTGTATCACCGGTTTTTTGATAATATTCAATCGATTTTTTATTGAATTCAATAGCGGCACGAAGATTGTTTTTTTGAGATTCTAATTTTGAAAGATTATTATACGCATTGGCAATTAAATTGTAGGAATTCATTTCAATGCAAATCTGAAGTGATTTTTTTAAATTTTGTTCGGCCTTAAATATGTCACCTAATTCTAACTGAACTAAACCCAAGTTCCCCAAGTCACCTGCTAATTTTGTTTTGTCGTTTTTAACCGTATAGATGTCAACGCTTTTTTGCCAGTAATCTGCAGCTTCTTTAAAATGTCCGAGGTAATAATTGATAACAGCTAAATCTCCATATCCGATTGCAATCCTTATCAAATCATTGGTCTCTTTCCATTTTGTAAGCGCTTCATAATAAAGTTCGGCAGCGGTTTCGTAATTGCCGGAGTAGAGTTGTAAAAAGGCTTTTTCTTTTAAGCACTTGGCTTGCGCAATAACGTTTTTAGTTTCAATGGCCTTAATCATCAATTTGGTGATTAAGTCGGAGGCTTCATTTAATTTTTCGGAGGCAATTAGAACTTGAACGTAAGTAATTCCAATATTCAATTTTAAATATGGATTGCTATTGTATTTGTCAAAAATAAGTAGGCAGTATTTTTCTGCCAGTTCAAGTTTGCCATTTTCTTTAAGTGGAGTAATGATGTTATTAATATATAACGTGACTTTTGTCGAGTCTTGAGTTGTGTTTTTAATGATGTTTTCTAATGAATCAACGTTCTGACACTTAATTGAAGAATTAAGCAGTACGAGAAATATGAAAGAAAAAAGACAACGCATATAGTGCCTCACGCATAAATATAGTAAAATATTTTTTAGTTTAAATTTATATTTTTATTATTGCTGTATAACCAATTTAAAATAAAAAATTATGGCATTAGGAACAGTTGAAACAGTAGACGCTGCAGACCCATCGGTGGGGACTGTTGCAGAATTAGAAAGCGGAAAATCTTATCCGTATAATGATAAAGATTTTGCAGCAAAAGGTTTGAAGCAGGGTGATTCTGTTACTTACGATATTGATTATACCATCGACAACCCTATTGCAACTAATTTACAGAAGTATGTTCCAACAACAACAGAAATTACAACACCGGTTAGCGGACCATACAACGTGGCTAACGGCGAAACATTAAAAGTAAAAGGTGGGGGGAAAATTACTGGTGCTGTTACTATTAATAGTGCGAACCTGATTGTAGAAGATGGGGGAGTTGTTGAAGGTGATATTTCCGTAACCAATCAAGGAAATGTAGTTGTTAGAAAGGGTGGAAAAATTAATGGCGCGGTAAATATAAACCATGCTTCAACTATGAAAGTTGTGAATAAAGGTGTGATTAAAGGAAATGTTATCATTAATAACGCAAACCGTTTAATTGTCGGAAACGATGCTGGTGGCGGTATTTTAATCGGTAGTATTACCATTGATAGAGTTCGTAAGGTAATGATTACCGCAACTTCTACAATTAATTGCCCGTAAATAATCAATCAATAATAAACAAAAAAGCCCCGAAATTTTTCGGGGCTTTTTTGTTGTGCCTATTCGGTTAAGTTAGAGCTTTAATATTATCTGTGAAGCGGAGCTCGCTCATGGTTTTCTTTACTTCCTAAAGCAGAAAACCCCGACCATTTAGATCGGGGTTTTCTGCTTTAGTGGTACCGTAGGGAGTCGAACCCCAAACCTTCTCATCCGTAGTGAGATGCTCTATCCAGTTGAGCTACGGAACCAAAAATATCGGCTGCAAATATACACTATTTTCTACTTGTTAGCAAGAATTTCTTTAGCCATAGCGGGATTATTAGTGATAATGCCGTCAACCCCAATTTTTTTCAACTTTCTGACCCAGCGTGACTTATTTACAGTCCAAGCATATACGGTTTTCCCTTCTTTATGAAGTTTGCGAATCAATCTTTTAGAGGTAAACCGATAATAAGAATTTACTCCCTGCCAATTTTTGAAATTGTCTTTGTCCCATTTTCCTGAAAAGGTAAAACT
>CAYQDP010000354.1:0-3608 GCA_964416235.1 uncultured Flavobacteriaceae bacterium
AATAATATTTATCACCTGCTTTAAACGTTAAAAAACCTTTACAATATAGGGCAAAAATCCCAATTAAAAGGTTTAAAATGTGGAAAATTTAGCCCTTAAAACCTATGCTTTTTGTTATCTTAGCACTCTTTTTCTAATACGCATGGAAGCAAGTAAAGTACGTCAGACATTCTTAGATTTTTTCAAAAGCAAACAGCATGAAATTGTGCCATCTGCGCCTATGGTTGTAAAGGGTGACCCTACTCTAATGTTCAACAATAGCGGAATGGCTCCGTTTAAAGATATTTTCTTAGGAAATGCGCCTATCAAATATCCTCGTATTGCCGACACACAAAAATGTTTGCGTGTAAGTGGTAAGCACAATGATTTGGAAGAAGTAGGTGTTGACACCTATCACCACACCATGTTTGAGATGTTGGGTAACTGGAGTTTTGGTGATTATTTTAAGAAGGAAGCTATTGAATGGGCTTGGGAATTATTAACTAAAGTTTATAAAATTGATCCTTTCCGCTTATACGTTACCGTTTTTGAAGGTGACGAAAAAGAAGGAATTCCGTTTGACCAGGAAGCTTATGATACCTGGAAAAAATACATTTCTGAAGACCGTATTTTGCGCGGAAACAAAAAAGATAATTTCTGGGAGATGGGTGATATGGGGCCTTGCGGACCATGCAGTGAAATTCATTGTGATATCCGTAAGCCGGAAGACCGTATGTTAGTTCCCGGAAAAGAATTAGTGAATACAGGGCATCCACAGGTGATTGAAATATGGAATAATGTATTTATGGAGTTTGAGAGGAAAGCAGATGGTTCATTGGTAAAGCTTCCTAAACAACATGTAGATACAGGCATGGGATTTGAGCGTTTATGCGTTGTTTTACAAAACAAACAAAGTAATTATGATACGGATGTATTCATGCCTATCATCAATAAGATTGAGGAGTTGTCCGGTCACCGTTATAAACCGGAAGATGAAGAAAAACATAAGAAACAATTAATCATAAACATTGCGATGCGTGTGATTGCAGATCACATTCGCGCGATTTCATTTTCTATTTCTGACGGACAATTGCCAAGTAATACAGGAGCCGGTTATGTAATCCGTCGTATTTTGCGTCGTGCCATTCGTTACGGTTATCAATCGTTGAATTTAAAAGAACCATTTATGTATCGTTTGGTACCAACATTGGCCAACCAAATGGGGCAAGCATTTCCGGAGTTAATCAGTCAGAAATTATTAATTGAAAAAGTAATTAAGGAAGAAGAAATTTCATTCTACAAAACATTAGAGATTGGTTTAAAGCGCATCGATCAGGTTTGTATTGATTTAGCCAATTCTAAAAAAGGAAATGTGATTGATGGGAAAATAGTTTTTGAATTGTATGACACCTTTGGGTTCCCTGTGGATTTAACTTCATTGATTGCGCGCAGTTATGACTTAACCATTGATGAAGAAGCCTTCAATAAATATTTAGAAGAACAAAAAAATCGTTCGCGTGCTGCTACCAGTGTAGACACCGAAGATTGGATTTATACTGAATTTGGAAAAACACTTCAAGGCGAAAACGAAACCAATTTTGTTGGCTATGAAGAGCAGGAAATTCAGAGTAAAATTGTTCGCTACCGAAAAGTAAAAGCAAAAAACAAAGAACAATATCATTTGGTATTAAACAAAACACCATTTTACGCAGAGAGTGGCGGGCAAGTGGGCGACACAGGTGTTTTAGAAAGTATCAACGAAAAAATAGTGATTAATGATACCAAAAAAGAAAATGGCGTGATCATTCATTTTTGCGATAGACTACCGGAAAACATCAATGCAGAATATTTTTCGAAAGTTGATAAATCAAAACGCTTATTAACTACCAATAATCATAGTGCAACGCATTTGTTACATGCAGCCTTAAGATCCGTTTTAGGCACGCATGTGGAGCAAAAAGGAAGTTTAGTAAACGACGAATATTTACGTTTCGACTTTTCGCATTTCTCTAAGATTACAGATGAAGAAATTAAACAAATAGAACGTATCGTCAATACTAAAATCCGCGAAAACATTGCTTCCAACATTCAGTTGATGGGCATTGAAGACGCGAAGAAAACCGGCGCGATGGCTTTGTTTGGAGAGAAATATGGTGATGTTGTGCGCGTGGTAACATTTGATAAAAATTACTCAATAGAACTTTGTGGTGGTACACACGTTCCGGCTACAGGACAAATTGGCTATTTCAAAATTGTAAGTGAAGGTGCGGTGGCTGCCGGTATACGCCGTATTGAAGCTGTTACATCTGAGAAAGCAGAAGAATATTTTGAAAATCAAATTGCCGTTCTAAATGAATTAAAAACAGTATTAAAAGGCAGTAAAGATGTGGTAAAGAGTGTAAATGGATTATTAGAAGAAAACTCTGAGCTTCAAAAACAATTACAGCAACTTTTAAAAGAAAAAGCCGGCATGATTAAAAAAGAATTGGTGTCTAAAATTCAAAAGAAGGACGGTATCAATATCATTACTGAAAAAATTTCGTTCGACAGTGCGGAAGAAATCAAAAATCTATTGTTTGAAATAAAGAACGAAGTAGAAAACTGTTTTGTTGTTATAGGAGCAGAAGTAAAAGGTAAGCCAAGCATTTCGGTTATCATCAGTGATAATATAGTAAAAGAAAAGAATCTGAACGCCGGAAATATTGTACGCGAGTTAGCCAAAGAAATAAACGGCGGCGGCGGCGGACAAGCATTTTATGCGCAAGCAGGTGGCAGTAAAGCTGAAGGTTTAGACAGCGCTATCAATAAAGCAAAAACAATAATATAATGGCAAAAATCACCATCATAGGCGGGGGAAATTTAGGCACTGCAATCGCTGAAGGATTAATCAGCTCAAAGCATACTAAAGCAAGTGATATTACTGTGACCCGTAGAAATGTTTCCTTTTTAGATGCATTAAAAAAGCAAGGTGTAAAAATTGAAAGTGATAACAGTAAAGCGGTAAAGGGAGCCGAATTGATTTTGTTATGTGTAAAACCATTTCAGATAAAAGATGTTGTAAAAGAAATTGCACCTTCCCTCCACTCTAAACAAATATTAATTTCGGTGGTTAGCAGTGTTAGTATACAAGATATAGAAGACATTCTTCGAAAGAAACAAAACGAATCGGGCATGTCGATATTCAGAGCTATGCCAAATACAGCGATAGCAATTTCTGAAAGCATGACTTGCATTTCTTACAACAATGCCAACTCAAAACAAATTCAAACAGTCTGTCAGCTGTTCGATAAACTTGGTAAGAGCGTGGTAATTGAAGAGAAATTAATGGAAGCAGCTACCATTATTGGTGCTTGCGGAACAGCCTTTGCCATGCGTTATATAAGGGCGAATATACAAGGCGGAATTGAAATAGGATTTGATGCGAATACCGCGAGAACAATTGTTGCTCAAACTGTAAAAGGTGCTGCCGATTTACTCATCAAAAAAGGCACGCATCCTGAGCAGGAAATCGATAAGGTTACTACACCGAAAGGCGTAACCATTACCGGATTAAACGAAATGGAGCATAACGGTTTATCCTCTTCACTCATAAAAGGCATTACAGAAGCTTACAAAAAAATTGGGAAGTA
>CAYQDP010000355.1:0-3604 GCA_964416235.1 uncultured Flavobacteriaceae bacterium
ATTCAGTAGGGGCAGAGTCTTCTTTTAAGGCTTCCTTAATTTTGTACTCTATCTCTCCTGCTAATTCAGGATTATCACTAAACAATTGTTTCACCGCATCACGTCCTTGTCCTAATTTGGTGTCGTCATAACTAAACCATGATCCGCTCTTCTTAATAATCCCTTTCTCCACACCAATATCTAATATCTCTCCAACACGGCTAATACCTTCTCCAAAAATGATGTCAAACTCCGCCTGACGGAAAGGAGGCGCTACTTTATTCTTAATTACTTTCACACGTGCACGGTTACCGCTCACAGTTTCTCCGTCTTTCAACTGACTAATTCTGCGGATATCCAAACGCACCGATGCATAAAACTTTAACGCGTTACCGCCGGTTGTTGTCTCCGGATTTCCAAACATGATACCAATTTTCTCACGTAACTGGTTAATGAAAATACAGCAGCATCCTGTTTTATTAATGGTACCGGTTAACTTACGTAAAGCCTGGCTCATTAAACGCGCTTGTAATCCCATGCGGCTGTCGCCCATTTCTCCTTCAATCTCCGCTTTTGGCGTTAATGCCGCTACCGAGTCAATCACAATTAAATCAATCGCGCCCGAGCGAATTAAATTATCGGCAATTTCCAGTGCCTGCTCACCGTTATCCGGCTGAGAGATTAATAAACTTTGTGTGTCTACACCTAATTTCTCGGCATAAAAACGATCGAAAGCGTGCTCCGCGTCAATAATAGCTGCAATGCCGCCTTGCTTTTGTACGTTAGCAATCGCGTGAATCGCTAAAGTAGTTTTACCTGAAGACTCCGGACCGTAAATTTCTACGATACGTCCTTTTGGTAATCCGCCAATGCCTAAAGCGATGTCTAATCCTAATGAGCCGGTTGAAATGGCTTCGATAGGTTCAACCACATTGTCGCCTAATTTCATGATGGCGCCTTTGCCATATGTTTTTTCTAATTTATCGAGTGTAAGTTGTAAAGCTTTCAGCTTTTCGCCGCTTACTTGTTTTTTGTTATCTGTCATTTCTAAAACTTCGTCTGATGATTTACGTGCCATGATTTCTGATTTTTTTGAGGTTATACTTTTTGCTTTTTACTATTAATTACGCTTTATACTACTACTATATTCTAAATTTACCGCTCTTATCTTTTATTCTTTTTTTTACTTATTCACTTCTTGTTTGAGTTATTCACGCTTTCCCTTCATTCAACAAAACAAAGGTATGCACGTTTTGTAGCAAGCTGTTGCTACAAATTGTAGTAATTTTGAAAATATCTGATTTTCAGTAGTTTTACGATGTTAACAGGCCCATTTTGGACTATTTTTTCACCCGCTATAAAAGTGCAATGACTCATTTAAATCGATGATTGGCTCAGTATTACCTAGGTATGGCTAAATAGTACAAGGGAGTATAAGATACTTGAGTACCTTTACAGTGACTCGTTGTTTGTTTGTAGAATAAAAGAATGTTTGTTTGAAGCCTCACAGAAATGTGGGGCTTTATTTTTTTCGTTCACTCAGTCTTATTTTTCTTACTCATTAAATCTTCTGCTTTACTAATTTGCTCGTTTCTGTTTTAGAAATTGAAATACATTCGTTCAAAATTTAAAACATGAAAAAAATATTTACGTTTCTTTTATTGATAGCGGCTTTCAATTTGATGAAGGCGCAAACATTACACAAACAATATAATATCAATTATTGCGGTTCCGGAACTTGTCACCAAACAACAATTATTCACGGTGGGAGATATTATGTTGCGTTTTTAGAAGATTCTTCAGCCTTTCCGGGAAATAAATTAAATCTTACTTTAATGAAGAATGATTTAAACGGAAATGTCATTTGGAAAAGAACGTATCAATTTGCTACAACGTATACAGCATCTGCGGCGCCAAGAAAAATTTTAGCTTCAGGTCCGAATATTTATATCGGTGGAAATTTACTAGAATCTGCCGGACAATATCCATACATCGCTTCGCTAGATACCACTAACGGTAATGTAAATTATTTTAATAAGTATACGTCTTCTTTTTCGAGTACCGACATTAAAATTAATGATCTCACTTTGTTGAACAATGGCGATATTATGGCGGTAGGAAGAATTATGAATGCTACCAATAAGTTCTTCTATTGTTTGCGTGTAGTTGGCAACACCGGAACTATTGTCAATAATGGAATGAGTACGTTTTACATGGACCAAGAAGCTTTTGGTGTTTGTCAGTTTAGTAACAGCTCTATTTTCATTGTGGGACAAAGAGGTTCTTATCCATTCATTGCTAAGTTGAATAATAATTCTGCGCTTACTCCAGTAGGTTCATATACAATAAATGCAAGTGCGATGCCTGCTTCTTCTTCCTTTAATCAAATTATTAAATCAGGGAACAACTTAGTAGTGATGGGTGCTGCCGGTGGCTCTTCTCAAAATAATTTTTTAGCAAGATTAGATTCGAATGTTACTATGAGCGTTACTTCGCCATATGTTTTAAATATGTTTACAGGCAATAGCTTCCTTCCAACATCTATCACGACTAAAGGAACTATGATTATGGCTTCAGGAGTTACGGCGGGTGGAAATTCCGTTTTGTTTTTAAATCCTTTCTTAAACTATAGTTATGGAAAAGCGTACGGAAGCACCGGAAGTATGGATCACAGCTTATTATTCAATAATAATTATTCGTACTTAACTACCGGAACGTGGAATACAGGTTCTAATTTACGTTTGTATAAGGGAGATAGCGCAGCTTATACTTCTTGCGCAACAAATCCTTCGCCAACGTTTTCCTTGTTAACGGTAACTTATACAGTGGGACAAATTGGTGTGTTTACTACAGGAAGCATTACGCCAATAACTCCACAAATCAGTAATAAACCAATTACTCCAATTACAACTTGTTTAACTACTGATATAAATTCGTTAATTGAAAATTTAGCAGAAATAAAATTATCTACTTTCAATGATGCTTTTGTATTTGGTTCATCCTTGCAAGCGATTAGCGAAGTTCAAATCTATGACATCAACGGAAAATTAATCAGCGATGAAGCAAATTTAAAAACGAATGAGTATCGTTTCGAAACTTCTTCATTATCATCCGGAATTTATTTGGCAAGAGTAGGGCATGGCAATCAGCAAAAAGTATTTAAACTGATTAAGAATTAGAAATAAAAGTGTTTGTGTGAATGAAAGGCCCTGTTCCGGAATGGAATGGGGCTTTTCACTTTCTTTTCTGACTTGATGCAGTTTATTTTATGTCACTTTTTGGTTCGCCAATTGCCAGCGTAAAGAAAAAGCCCTGTGAGCTTTTTTAGCGCCCGGCAATATGTCTCTTTCACCAAAAAACTCTTGATGCCGAAAGGCGCCCCGATAGCAATCGGGGTTGCGCAAGAGGCAGGCGCAAACCACGGTTAAAATTGCCGTCGGCTTAGGCCTCGGAGAAGGCAATTTTCCCGCTATCGCTGCCCGGCATCAACCCTCCGATTAACATTTTACTCCATTTTATCTGAACATTCCCAATTTTCAACAGTACTCCATTCGGAGGCATCCTCGAAGGCGATACAACCGTAATCCGGCCTCATTTTATCCGGTTTTTTATGCGCAACAAATTG
>CAYQDP010000356.1:0-3593 GCA_964416235.1 uncultured Flavobacteriaceae bacterium
AATGAGACTTCGTTTACAAATTTTGTAAAACATGCTTATCTTGATTACGATAATTCAACGTTTTATAATGAAGTTGAAAGATTTCCTCAGTCGCATTTATCTGTATTGTCATTAAGAGATAATATCAATTTGCAGACTCATCCATATTATGATTTGACAGTAGCAAAGGAGTCGAATAAGAATTATAATATTGAGGAATTCAGGGCTCTTTTAGATAGTGCCGTTAATTTGCGTTTACGCAGTGACGTAGAAGTTGGCTTTGCCTCTTCAGGGGGCTTAGATTCTAGTTCCATTCTATACTCTGGTTATCACTTATTGTCAAATTCGCAAAGTAAGCCCAATCTCTCCACTTTTTCTGCGATTTTTCCAGGAATGGAAGGTGATGAATCGGAGTTTATAAAAATTGTAGAGAAGGATTTACAAATAAAATCGAATTACACCAATCCGCTTGAGCAGTTTAATATCGAGGATTTTGAGAACCTTATTAATCATCAAGAAAGCCCTGTTCAATCAACCTCGTTTTATGCCGAATGGTGTGTGTCGCGATTAGTACAAAATCATAATATTAAAGTTTTATTGGTAGGGCAGGGTGGCGATGAAATTTTAGCCGGATACCACCATCATTTTTACAGGTATTGCAGACAATTAATTTTAAGCGGACATATCATTAAATACTTATCTTTAATTAAGCAATACGCTGAAATTAAAAGTATGAGTGTAAATGAGCTTCATGCAAAAGTAATTAATGAAGTGAAGTTAGTTATTCGTTTCCGCTTAGGCTTGAGTAACTTCAGTAATAAATTAAATGAGAAATGGAGCAGAGCAGACAAGTTGATTGAATTATTGAAGTTGGATCTCGAAATATATACGATGCCCACTTACTTGCGCTCGGGCGACCGTTCAGCCATGGCTTTTTCGGTTGAAGCACGTCATCCTTTTCTCGATTATCGTTTGGTAGATTATTGTTTTGCATTACCTGATAATGCAAAAATAAATGAAGGATGGCAAAAGTGGATATTAAGGAAAGCTGTTCCTGAAATGCCAGAATCCATTAGTTACAGAAAAGATAAAAAGGGTTTTACAACCCCACAAAAAGAATGGATTGAAAATTATAAATCGAGCTTCAATGAATATCTCGACTATATACCTGAACCATACAAAACAATGGAGGGGAGTGATTTTTTGAAATATAGTTTGGGAGCATGGCTTAAATTAAATAACCGCGATTAATGCAGTGTACAAATTGCATATTAGATGATGCCGGTTCAACGGCGATTACCTTTGATGAGAAAGGTGTATGTAATTATTGTAAAGACTACAGCAACAAATACAATGCGGAAGCTTTGAAGGCTCAGTTTTCTGATGAAAATTTAAAGAGGATTTTAATTAAAGTTCGTGAGTCAGGTAAAAATAAAAAATACGATTGTTTGCTGGGTGTTAGCGGTGGCGTTGATAGTTCTTACTTAGCGTATCTCTGCATGCTTTATAATTTACGTCCGCTAATTATACACTTAGATAACGGTTGGAATTCGGAATTGTCTGTAATAAACATACAAAACTTATTAAACAAATTAGGATTCGATTACAAAACGTATATCATTAATTGGGACGAATTCAGAAACATGCAACGTGCCTATTTAAAAGCCGGTGTTGTGGATATTGAAGCTTTGACCGATCATGCAATTTTAGCGACAATGTTAAAAATGGCAAGGCAGTATGATATTAAATATGTTTTAAGTGGTTTTAA
Organism: uncultured Flavobacteriaceae bacterium; assembly: GCA_964416235.1. Lineage (GTDB taxonomy): Bacteria > Bacteroidota > Bacteroidia > B-17B0 > Aurantibacillaceae > JAHEYG01. The sequence continues at coordinate 1,748 of CAYQDP010000356.1, forward strand.
TTTTGCTACCGAAGCCATCATGCCAAAAGGTTGGACATGGAAAAAAGAGGATTGGGTAAACATCAAAGATATTTGTACTAAAAACGGTTTTAGCGATTTCAAAACTTACCCTCATTTGCCTTTTTGGAAAAAAATGTATTACAATTTTGTTTTAAAAACAGAAGTGGTTCAATTGCTAAATTACGCGCATTACGATAAGGAAGAAGCCAAGAAGTTATTGATTGAAAAGTTTGACTGGAAGGATTATGGCGGAAAACATTTCGAATCTGTTTTTACACGATTCTATCAATCGTATATTTTACCTGAAAAATTTGATATTGATAAACGTAAGGCACATCTTTCTAATCTTGTTTTATCTGGTCAAATCACCCGAATAGAAGCTGTTGAAGAAATGAAAAAACCAATATGCGATCCAAAGCAATTGCAGGAAGATAAGGCGTATGTGCTTAAGAAATTGGGGTTTTCAGAAAATGAATTCAATACTATAATGCATTTTAAACCGGTTGCACATTCTCAATATAAAACAGAAAGTACATACTGGAATAACTATTTTAAGCTGATTAAAATATTAAAGAAAGTTACCTTTCGTTAATGGAACCGCTAAATAAGAACATATTATTGGTGAGTTATGTTTTTCCGCCTTATTATGGAATAGGAGGCAGGCGATGGGCTAAGCATGCAAAAGGCTTAACGAAACTAGGATATACCGTTCATGTTATTTGTGCTGATAATCCATTCGAAAAAGAGTCTCTTTGGTTTTCTCAAATCAAAAACAATTCTAAAATTATAATTCATACTGTTCAATCGCATTACCCTTCAATTTTATTAAAAAGCAATCTTAGTTTCTTTCAAAAACTTAAATATAAATTCTGGCAATCTTTTCTTCCTTTAAAAACCAAAGGCAATCCTTACGATCGAGCGCTTTTTTGGAATGAATCAATGTTGAGTATGGCAAAAGAATTGATTCAACAATTTAAAATTGAAAAATTAATTTGTTCGGGCGGACCATTTAGTCCGATGTATCATGTAACAAAACTTAAGAATGATTTTCCGGCTCTTTTTATTTTGAATGATTTGCGAGATCCCTGGACCTGGGCTCCTAATTGGGGATATGGCAATTTGAATGAAGAAAGAATGAAGGTAGAACTTCATATGGAAGCTGAGATGGTAAAACTATCGGATAAAGTTTCAGTTCCAACAGAAGGTTTATTAAATGAACTTTGTAGAAGATACCCCGCTAATAAAGATAAATTTATGGTAATCCCTCATGTATTTGATGAGGATGAAATAAGCATAACAAGCAAAAAGAGCAATAACGAAGTTCGTTTAATTTATTATGGCTCAATTTACGAAGGCATTGAGCCTGTTTTTGAACAGTTTTTTGAATTCCTGAAAAACAATCCATCCATTAAATTAGACGTGTATTCAGATGCCATTGCAAAAATCAGCAGTCTGCAAAAATATTACAGTTTAAGTAATGTTAGCTTAAATCTTGCTCTTAACCCTAAAGAATTATTTGAGAAAGTAAATAACTCTGATTACGTATTGATGATAAATCCTGACTACAACAAGGATAATATCTCTACTAAATTCTATGAGATTATTTATACCAAAACTCCAATCGTTTTAATTTCAAACGATGGATTGGGTCCTGCGTTTATAAAAGATAATCATTTAGGATGGCATTTAAAACATGAGAAATTGGAAGAAGAATTAAATGAATGGCTTAAAAACAGAAATAATTTTAATTACAATGCCGAATATGACCTTAGCTTTTATGCATTAAACTCGGTTTGTAAAATAATATCCGCTATCTTAGAAAAGTAATTGTAATATGAAAAAGATC
>CAYQDP010000357.1:0-3593 GCA_964416235.1 uncultured Flavobacteriaceae bacterium
TAAAAAATTTATTGGCCGCGCATAAGGAAATTGAAGTAGTAGCAGAGTGTGCTAATGCAGAAGAAGCTAAGGCTAAAATTGCCGAGATTAGTCCGGATGTTATTTTTCTCGATATACAAATGCCAGGTAAAACGGGATTAGAGCTATTGGAGGAAATTTCTGCTTTGCCTGAAGTTGTATTTGTTACGGCCTATGATGAGTATGCAATTCGTGCATTTGAGATAAATGCGCTCGATTATTTGTTAAAACCTGTTCAACCACAACGTTTGGCGGAAACTGTTAAAAAATTATTGAATAAAGAGGCAGGGGATAAAAAAGAGAACAATTCTCCTTTGCAAGATAATGACCAGGTTTTTGTGAAGGATGGCGAGAAGTGCTGGTTCGTTTCATTAAACAACATCCGTTTGTTTGAGTCGGAAGGGAATTATGTGAGAGTGTATTTTGACACATTCAGACCCTTGATTTTGAGAAGTCTAAACAGTTTAGAAACCCGACTACCTGAAAAATCATTTTTCAGAGCAAGCAGAAAACATATCATTAATTTAAAATGGGTCGATTCGATTGAAACGTGGTTCAATGGTGGATTAATGGTTAAATTAAAGGGCGGACAGGAAGTTGAGATTTCAAGACGGCAAGCAGTTAAATTAAAAGACATTATGAGTTTATAACATTAGGAGTTCAATTTGTTAATTAAAATTGACCTCAATTCCATTCTTTTTTTTGCTTTTACCATGTGTATTAACTATTTTTATGATAATTAAAAATAAACACAAACACATGAAAAAGAATCTACAATTAGCGGCGATGGCATTTGTTCTAGGATGTGCCTCGTTAACCGCGCAAACAGGCCGAGTTGCCGGTGTTAAAACACCTTTGCAAACTCAGTCTATTAACGGTCAACCTCATTCTCATTCAGAAGGTGAGAGAAGTCCTAGTGGCCATATTCGTTGTGCTACTCAACAGCCTTCTGCTGAGTGGGACGCTTGGTTTAATCAAAAGGTAGAAGAGTTTAAAGCACAGAATGCTAACAAAACTCAAATGCCTAACTACACTATTCCTGTTGTAGTACACGTTATTCACTCAGGTGAAGCAGTAGGTACCGGTCGCAATATTTCACAGGCTCAAGTTATTGATCAAATTAATATTTTGAATGCTGACTTTGCAGGAACTGGCTTAAACGCGGGTAACGTTCCTTCAGTTTGGTCCGGTTTAAAAGCAAACTGTAACATAACTTTTTGTTTAGCTACAAAAAATCCTTCTGGTGTAACATTAGCAGAACCGGGTATTGATCGTCGTCATTATAATACAATCAGTGGATTAGCTGCTCCTGGTACAGGTTATACTCAAGGTACAATTGATGGTACTATTAAACCAAACACTATTTGGGATCCTACACGTTACTGCAATATGTGGGTTTTACAATTAGGAAGTAGCTTATTAGGTTATGCTACATTCCCTGCTGGTACAGGTTTAACTGGATTATCTGCTCCATTTGGTAGTACAACTACAGATGGTGTTGTAATGGGTTACAACTATTTTGGAAGTATTGGTGCAGCTGCTAGTTCAGCTCCATACAACAAAGGCCGTACAACTACTCACGAAGTTGGTCACTGGTTAGGTTTACGTCACATTAACGGTGATGCTAATTGTGGAAACGATTTCTGTAATGATACGCCTACACAAGATCAGTTACACTTTGGTTGTTTCACTTTCCCTTACCATACTACACAGTGTACCGGTAATACACCAAACGGTGAAATGTTCATGAACTTCATGGATTATACTGATGATGCTTGTATGTATATGTTTACAACAGATCAAAGAGCTCGTATGCAAACTTGTATGGCTAATGGTACTTACCGTAGCCAGTTAACAACTAGCGCAGCTACATTATGTACTTTATCTGCTGCAACTCCTACTTCTAACTTTGCTTTAGCAACTTCTGGTTGTACAGGTGCAGTTATTACTCCGACTAACAACTCTAATGGTACTCCGGCTCCAACATATTTATGGTCTTCAAACCCTGCTACAGGTGTAACATTTAATCCAAATAATACAGCTACTAATCCTGGTATTACTTTCACTAACCCTGGTACTTACACTATATCTTGCGTGGCTACTAACTCAGTTGGTAATAACTCAAGCAATAAAGTTATTACAATCACAGCTTGTGCGGGTATTTGTAATGATACTATCATGAATGTGTCTAATACTTCAACTTTAGATATTAGTGCTGCTGGAAGTGATACAACTACTCCAGGTTGTTCTCCTAAAGCTGGTTATATTTTTGGTTCAAACTGTTATGATGACTTAGAAAAAGCGGAGTTTTTCCCTGTTTCAAAGTATAGCACAATTTCAACTCCAAAAATTACCAGTGCAATAGTTTTATTCTTTAAAAACGGTACACAAGGTACCGGCGGAAACGCTTCAACTCCTGTGTCATTAAAATTATATAATGGTACTATGGCTGGAGGCCCAACCGGTACAACTACTCCATTAGGTGTTTCTGCTTCAAACTTAGGTAACATTACTTCAGGTGTAACTACTACTTCAGTTAACTACTGTGGTGCTCCTGGTATTGTTTATTCATTACCAATCATTTTACCTTACAAATTTAACTTTGCTACGGCGGTTAACGCTCCTGCAACTAATGGATTCTTCGCTTCTATTACTTGCCCTACAGCGGCTGGTGATACTATCGTTGTAATGGATGATGGTGGAAATGCTGCCGGAACAAACTGGGAATTATGGTCACCTAGTGGTTGGTATAATGTTTCTCCAACTTGGGGTGGATTCAATGCTTCAATGGCTATTTTACCTATCATGACATGTTCTGCAACTTCAGTTAACGAAATGGCTTTAGAAAACAATGTTGTTTTAATGCCAAATCCAACTACAGGTTTAGTTACTGTTGCAGCTACTTTACCTAACGTTGCTGATATGAACATTACTGTTACAAATGCATTAGGTCAGATTATTTCTGAAACCAGCTTTACAAATGTTAGAAACAACGCGTTTACTGTTGATTTAACAGGTAAAGAAAATGGTGTATACTTTATCAGTATTACAAGCGGTGGTGAGAAAATTACCAAACGTGTGATATTAAATAAATAATCTCACTCATATAGATTTAAAAGCCCTCGCAAATGCGGGGGCTTTTTGTTTTTGGTAGTTTGAGTTTTTAAAAGAGCAATTGATTTGAAATAGTATTAAAAGATTCGTTTATTTATTTTAGTAAACAAACTAAATGTATTTGTTTAATCGATAACCAATCGAATCGGGAACCTTTATTTAATGGATATTGTATTTGAATAGCTATAAAACAACTGCTATATATTAGTCTTGTATGTTGAAATGGAGGACTAAATTCCTAATATTGGAAATAGATTGCAGAGGATTTTGAAAACGAGAAAGAAATTAATGTAAATAGTTTCGGATGGTTACATAAATATAAGCCATCCAGTTATACTGTTCTTGTGTAAATCTACAACGACAAGTCCAGTAACTCATGATATTATCTACAGGAGGTAAATAGTAATTATTTGCAGCGTCTTTTGGACCGTATACAAATCCACAGGGCGCTGTCCCAATTC
>CAYQDP010000358.1:0-3591 GCA_964416235.1 uncultured Flavobacteriaceae bacterium
GCAGAACTTTCCACGACGTGTTTTTTATTTTCAAATTGAACAAGCTGTGTGGAATCATTCGTTAGTTGTGATAATAACCTTTCTTTCTTCTTTTCAAAATAATGAATGATTTTCGAATCGTCGGCTTCATCACACAATATTCTCTCAAATACATGTTTAGATACATTCATAGCCAGTAACGATGTTAATACAATTGCATACATAGATAATGTTATAACAAACACAAACTGTCCGGGACTCATTGCATTCGCTTTAACTTTCATGTTTGTATAAAGAGGGATAAACCCACCGACTAACAAAAACGAACCAACGATTAATAAAGGTCCTGCGCCGGGCCAGTGCATTATTTTAAATAGTGTAGCTAACTCAAAAAGAATTAATGCGAAAGCCCCTAAGGTATAAATACGTTTCTCCTTTGCCGGAATGTTTTCTTTCAATTTTGAAATTAGCAGCAATGGAATAAACAGCGCAAGGAGTATGGTCCAACCAACAATTAATAAAATGGAGGCACCGGGCCAATGCATCACTTTAAATAGAACACCAAGTATTAGTGATGTACCGCCGGTAAATGCTGACAGGTTAATTCCTAATCCTTTTTTGGCAGAATTGTAATTCAAATAAAGTGCTGCCGGAAAGAAAACAAAACAGAGGATAATAAAACCCAGCAATAGTGAGATAGAAGCGCCGGGCCAATGAAAGATCTTAAGTGCGGTTCCTAATGCAATTAATGCAAGAGAGATATTCCCGCCTAATATCATTGCTTTTTTCATAGTGTAATAATTTTTATAGGTTAATAAAAGGATGGTTTCTTCTTCTATCTCCCAGAGTTCGCTCTTGCAAAATTTGGGAATGGTTTGTTTATAGAAGTCCTCAAAGTCTCCATCATGACTGAGGTTTTGTTCAATGATGCAACAAACATGATCCAGGAGGTTTAACTGCAGGTCCTCCATCTCGATTCCACGACGTCTTATGTCATCGAGAATAAAATCAATTTGTTTATCACTGATGTGGTACATTTAAGCTTCTTTTGTTTTTATGTCAAGCAAAAATTTCATGGTATTCATAAAGTCGGCAAACTCACTTAATTTTTCTTTCGTTAGTTTTTTGCCTTCCGGACTTAATGAATAATATTTTCTAACGCGCTTACCAATAAATTCGGTTTCAGTAATTAAAATACCTTCTGCCTCTAAGGCATGCAGAGTAGGGTAAAGCGCTCCTTCCGTAATCTGAATTTTATCTTTGGTCATCTCTTTTACCATCTGGGTAATTTCATAACCATACATCTTCTTATGCTCGGCCAACAGTTTTAAAACGATGGTCTTTAAGGTGCCTTTTATTAATTCGGATGAATACATGTTTTTCCTTTTATAATGTTTTACTTAAGACAAAGATACATCTAAATCCAATACATAAGAAACCAATGTATATGAGTATTATGCAATTTGCTGATTTAGAGGGAGTAAAATTTTAAAAGTGGAATCACCCCCCTCCCGCTTCGCGGACTCCCCCTTAGCAGGGGGAGAGGCTTTTCGTTATCATAAAGGCTAATTTTAACCACGACTAAATTCTCCCCTGCTAAGGGGAGATGTCCGCAGGACAGAGGGGTTTCTACAACAAAAAATAATTACAAGAGTAAACTTACTTCTTATACAAATTCATCTCATCGATATACTGCCAGGCTTTTTCAGGTAAATAATGGCGCACATCTTTTTTCTTTTTGATGGCATCGCGGATAAAGGTAGAGGATATATCAATAAAAGGCGCCTGCGTGAGAACTACGTTAGGATGTTGTTCTAATTCACTTGATTTAGCGCCCGGTCGCGGATACACATACAATTTATATTTCTTTAAAATCTCTTCGTAGTTTTTCCATTTATGGAAGTTCTCTAAATTATCCTGACCTATGATTAAACTAAATGTATGTTGAGGATATTTTTCTTTTAAATGCACTAGGGTGTTAATCGTATAAGAAGGCTGAGGCAAATCGAATTCAATGGTGCTGCTTTTAAAACGCGCATCGTCTTCAATGGCTACGTTTACCATATACAAACGCTGATTCTGGTTGAGCAGACTGGCTTTTTCTTTTAAGGGATTATGCGGAGAGATAACAAACCACACTTGCTCCATATCGGTAAACTCCACCATGTAATTAGCTAAGGCCATGTGGCCAACATGAATGGGATTAAATGAACCGAAGAATAAACCTACGTGCATTATGTTGTTATTGTGTTTTTGAAAGCTCAAGGTATGGTGCCTTCTCTTGTTTTTCTACATTATCCTTGTTTTTGTATTTAACAAGTGCCTTATGTTCTAAATCATCAAGCGAAATAACTTCACATTGAATTATTTCTGTTTTTTTAAGCATCCCGCCTTTTGACCAATTAACTTTTTCACCAATGGTAAATTTATATTTTTGAATCTCTTTTAAAAAATTCTCCTTTTCAGAAAGGTACTTGTCTTTTGAAATCTTTTCTATTTCTAAATAACCAACATCTGTTGTTTTTTCTTCGCCATATATATTTAAATATTTAATTGATGCTTTATGATTAGAATTGTTTAATCCTACAACTTCTCCAACTTTTAAACTTTTCGACTCAATCCAACTAACTTGTTCGCCAACAAGAAATTTATGCTTTTCAATTTCTAAATTAAATGAAGTGACAAATTCGTTATACTTATTAATGTCTGCTTTTTCTAATTTCAAATAGTCGAAATTATCTGTTTTAACATCACCGTATATATCAAGAAACTTAACTTTAGCGTCATGCTTGTCATTGTTTAATGAAACTACTTCGCCATATTTCAATTTTGAACCTTCCGCCCAACTTACCTTTTCTCCGGTAGTGAACTGATGTTTTTTAATTTCTTCTAATTGTTGTTCTTTATACTTGCTAAATGTTTCGTTATTTACAGGAGTAAGTCTTTCATAGCTAATGTTGTCAAGCTTATCTTCGCCATATTCATTTAGATATTTCACACTAGCTTTTTGTTTAGTATTATCTAATTGAAAGATTTCCGCATATCTTGGTTTGCCACCGTCTTTATAACTTACTTTATCCCCGCCTTTAAATCCGCCTCCGGTTATTTCTCTGCCAATGAATTTAATAAATTCAGCTTCCTCAAATTTATTGTCTTTAAAAATGATGCCATCAACGTTATTATATTTTTTTCTCGCTCTTGTAATGGCCTCTTTAAATGCCTCTTCGGGCTCGCCTTTATTCCAATAAACCTTCCAAGAATCGATGGTGTTATATTCATTAACAGGAATACAACCAATGAAAATGTATACTCCATCAACCTGTCTTCCAACTTTTGCGAGAGAATAATCTTTTTCGGTTTGGCCAAATAAATTTTGAAGAGCAAAAGCAATGATCAAAATGTATTTAATTCTTTTCATCTCAGATTTTATTTAAAAACTTCATTATTTAACCTACTTCCCTAACATCTTCGCGATGTATTTTCCTACAATGTCAAATTCCAAATTTACTTTTGTGCCGCGTTCTATCGATTTAAAATTGGTGTGCTCAAATGTGTAAGGAATAATATGAACCGAAAACATATTTGGCTTCGAATCCACCACCGTTAAACTTA
>CAYQDP010000359.1:0-3589 GCA_964416235.1 uncultured Flavobacteriaceae bacterium
AGGAGCAAAAGCAGGGACTAAATTCTTGTATAGAAATTTGTTGCTTAAATATTCTGCCTTGTGTTTATTATAACCCATGAACAATTCATCTGCACCATCACCAGAAAGCGCCACTTTAACGTGTTGCTTAGTGTACTGACTTAAAATATAAACATTGAGTGCAGATGAATCGGCAAAAGGTTCGTCAATGCAGTTTAAAAATGGATGAATGTTGTTTAGAAAATCAGTGTTCTTTAATTTGAAAACATGATGATTACTGCCAATGTGTTTGGCAACCATTTCGGCGTAATGCGTTTCATCAAAATAAGGTTCATCTGCAAAACCAATGCTGAATGTGTGGATGTTGTTATGATGTTGTTTGGCAAGAGCAGAGATAATGGAAGAATCGATACCTCCACTCAGGAAACTACCAACTGCAACGTCCGCATTCAAACGTATTTTTACCGCATCGGATAAAATATCTTGTATAGAATTTTCAGGTTTATCCTGTGGAATTTCGTACCAGCTCCGGACGTTTACCTGATTGTTTTTTACTTCAATTAATTCACCCGGTAAAAGGCGGTAAACGTTATTAAAAACGGTTTCCTTCCCGCTAATGTAATTTAAGCGCAAGTAGGTGTTAAGCGCGTTATTATTTAACGTTTGTTTTCCGATTAGTTGGAGCAAGGGTCTTAATTCGGATGCAAAAGCCAGTTTTTCATTATCCAGAAAGTAATAAAGTGGCTTTACTCCAAAGCGATCACGCACTACATTTAATTCATCCTTTTGAGAGTCATAAAATGCAAACGAAAAGAATCCATTCAATTTATATAAGCAAGTGTTACCTTCATTGTTAAATAAATTATACAGAACTTCAACATCGCCCGTTGTTTTTAGTGTTCCAAGATTTTGTTTTAGGTCTTTGTAATTGAAAATTTCGCCATTAAAGATTAAGCCTTTTTGCTTATGCTCTTCTATAAAAGGTTGATTACTCGCGGGTGATAAATCCAGAATGCTTAAACGCGCGTGAAACAAAGTACATTTCTTAAACGTAAAATGATTTTGATGGTCGGGGCCGCGGTGCTGCAGTGCCGACAAAGTTTTTTGCACCTTATCGGGTTGAAGCGATTGGTTGTTGTTAAAGAAATAGATGCCTGCAATACCGCACATGTTAGTGTAAAAATATACTATTTACTCATAAAAATTTAATTATCTTTAAACTCTGTTTGATGCTCAAAAGGTTAGTTATATTCTTGTTGGTAATGTGTTGCGTAAAAATACAGGCGCAATCCATCCGTTTTAAGCATCTTACGAGTGAAGAAGGACTTTCTACCAATTATGTCACAGCCATTATTCAGGATGATAGAGGTTTCATGTGGTTTGGTACTCAGGAAGGTTTATGTAGATACGATGGTTACCAGATAACCGTATATAAAAGTGATGTTGGTAGGCCGCATACTTTATCGTCATCCGACATTTCTACAATCTATCAGCATAGCGATAAAAAAATTTACATTGGTACTTTAGATGAGGGTTTAAGTATTTTTAATCCGTTTCTAAACACTTTTGAAAGAGTTCCTGTTAAGGGAGCTGCCGATAAAACGTTATCCGACCCGAAAGTAAATGCAATTGTTGGGGCAGGAAGTGATAAATTGTGGATTGGTACTGCTACGGGATTAAATTTATACGACACAAAAACAAAGAGTATTAAGCATGTGTCTTTAGCGGAAGGTAAAGAAGTTGAAGTAAATTGTTTATATGCTTACGATAAAGGAATTTTGGTTGGAACAAAAGAAGAAGGTCTGTGGTTGATTGACCAGAATGGAAAGATTAACCCTGTTGTTTCAGAAAATATTTCCAATGCTAAAATCAATGAGAAGCAGTTTAAAACCATTAGAGCAGTTACAGAGTATGCCGGTAACTTTTACGTTGCTACCTACGGAAATGGCGTGGCGGTGTTAGATGTTGAGAGTTTCGAAATCGTAAAAGTCATAAAGCCATTTGATGAAGACCGTAATGCAAATTACATTGAAGATTTGGAAGTAAGAGACAATGTATTATACGCCGTAACACGCGATGGTTTTGTTGTGTTTAATTTAATCAAGGATGTTACTCCCACTTTATTGAAGAAGGACGATAAGGATGATTATAGCGTAAATGACAATTATATAAAAACCATTTACATCGACGGACAAAAAAACATTTGGTTGGGAACATTTACAGGCGGTGTAAATGTGGCTTTTTCACAAACACAAAAGTTTCCAAATCTAAAAGAAAGTATTTCTACACAATTGAAAAATGCATTTTCAGTTTATGAAGATAAAGATGGTTCGTTGTGGGTAGGAGGCGAAGGTTATTTGCGTTTGTATAATAGAAATACAGGAAAAATTACTGATTACAGTTATCTTATAGAATCATTGAATTATGTTCTTTCCATTAATGGTGATAATGAAAACATTTGGATTGGAACATGGGGATTAGGTTTATATAAGTATAATAAATCTACAGGTAAAAAAACACAGGTTTTAAATTCTGATCTTGGAGGCACAATTATCACACTTAATTTTGATGAGCAAGGAAATTTATACGCAGGTTCCTATGGCGATGGATTGTTTGTTATAAGTAAGACCGGCGACATTAAGCGATTTACTTCAGAGAGTGGATTAAGCAATGATAACATCACTTCGGTTTTATTTGATTCAAAAAGCAATATTTGGTTAGGTACTGATGGAGGAGGGGTTTGTTTTGTAAAAGGTGGAAAAATGAACGATGAGAAATCTATCAAAACATTTCTACATACGGATTCAGTAAACAGTATTAGTTCGAATAGTGTTTATTCTCTTGCTGAAGATTCTGAAGGTTACATTTGGATGGCAACCAACTCCGGTTTATGTAGATTTAATCAAAGAAGCGGAACATTCAGCACATTTACAGAAAAGGATGGATTATCCAATAACTTTATTTTTTCAGTGTTAACCGATAGTCTGGATAATTTGTGGATGAGTACAAATAAAGGAATCTCGAAATTTAATCCACATGCTGCTAACATAAATGGTTCTGCATTCAGGAACTATGATCAAAAAGACGGATTGCTGAATATCGAATTTACTCAAGGCGCATACGCGAAATTATCAAATAGAGAAATGGTTTTTGGAGGGGTTAACGGCGTAAATATTTTTAATCCGAAAAAAATCACCGACAACTTCCATGTTCCACCGGTTTATATTGTGAGTTATAAACGCTCCGGTGAAGATGTGAGTACAGATACGTCTTTGGTATATAAAAAATATTTGAAATTAAGCTGGCGCGAAAATTATTTTCAATTCGAGTTAGCGGCATTGGATTATAATTCTCCATTAAAAAACAAATACATGTATAAATTGGAGGGATATGACAAAGAATGGTCGGCGCCCACTAACATTCGTTATGTTTCCTATACAGAGTTACCCGGCGGAGAATATACTTTTAAAGTAAAAGCGGCTAACAACGATGGAGTTTGGAATGAAGAGCCTTATTATATTTATATAACAGTTGTACCGCCATTTTGGAAAACAACCTGGTTTTATATTTTAGTTTCGGTGTTAGGTTTAGCAGGTGTAATTGTGTTTAC
>CAYQDP010000360.1:0-3585 GCA_964416235.1 uncultured Flavobacteriaceae bacterium
AAACCCGTTATTATCTTAATGCGTACCGAAATGGGTTACGGCGTTGATTACATGATGGGCACTCACAAATGGCATGGTAAAGCGCCTAATGACGATCAATTAAAAGCTGCTCTTGCTCAATTAGAAGAAACTTTAGGCGATTATTAATTTTTGAATGAATGAACTCTAGAATTTTAGAAATGAAAAACATGTTTTTTGGACTAGTTTCAAAAAGTATGAATTTCAAAAAATCTAGAATTCTAAGTCTTGCGTTCACATTTTTCTTTCTTTCTTTTTTCGCGCAACCAACCAATCGTATTCTTTTTATTTTCGATGATTCATACAGCATGTATGCGCCTTGGAATAGCAACATCAAAATTGAAGTGGCGAAAAAAGTGATGGCTGAATTTCTCGACAGCTTAAAATCCATTCCGAATTTAGAATTGGCACTTCGCTGTTACGGACATACTACTTTTTTTAAAGAAAAAAACTGTAAGGATACCAAGCTCGAAGTTCCTTTTGCTTCGGCGACTACCAATTCTGAAAAGATAAAACAACGTATTAAGAAATTGGAACCGATGGGCACAACACCTATTGCGCTTTCTTTGGGAGAATCAGTTGCGGATTTCACACCCTGCTCCAATTGTCGCAACATTGTTATTTTAATTACCGATGGAATTGAAGAATGTGAAGGAAATCCCTGTAAAGTTTCTGTAGAATTACAAAAAAAAGGAATTTTCCTTCGTCCATTTGTTATCGGAATTGGCTTAGATGTAAAATTCGCGGATGTATTTGGCTGCATGGGCAAATTTTATGATGTGAGTAATGAAGCTAATTTTGGTGATGTATTAAAACTGGTATTAACAGAAGCTATTTCTCAAACAACGGTGCAGGTGGATTTGTTAGACATTACAAAAAAACCAACTGAGACCGATGTGAACATGACTTTTTATGATGCTTCCAACGGACAAATTAAATACAACTATTTACACACCATCAACCACCGTGGCAATCCTGATACTTTGGTATTAGATCCTGATTTGAAGTACAATCTAACGGTTCATACCATCCCTCCGGTAGAGAAGAAAAACATAACTATCATTAAAGGCAAACACAATGTGATTCCGGTTGATGCACCACAAGGTTTTTTGAAACTAGAGATAGATGGCACCTTATCAAAATACTTTCCAACCACAATCGTTCGTCAGGCAGGCAACATGAAAACATTAAACGTTCATGAGTTTGGTAAAACAGAAAAATACATTGTTGGTAAATACGATCTTGAAATATTAACCCTTCCGCGAATTAAATTAAATGATGTGGAAATAAAACAAAGCACGACCAATTCCATTAAAATTCCTGCTTCAGGAAACGTTTACGTAAGCAGAGGTTCGCTTGGTTACGGCAGTATTTATCTCGATGATGGCAAACAAGTAACCTGGGTTTGTAATTTAAACAGCAACATTCAAAGTGAAATTATTTATCTTCAGCCCGGTAATTACAAGCTGGAATTCAGAGGAGAAAACACAAAAGAAACGATTAAAACGCAAGAGAAAAAATTTACAGTAACCGCAGGACAAACTACTAACATCAGATTGAATTAATTTATTATGACAAAATATAGTTTTACAGAAAAGAAAGACACACGCTCAGGATTTGGAGCTGGATTATTAGAAATCGGAAAACAAGACGCCAATGTTGTTGCATTGTGCGCCGACTTAACCGAATCATTAAAAATGGATGCCTTCGCAAAAGAATTTCCTGACAGATTTTTTCAGGTGGGAATTGCTGAAGCGAATATGATTGGTATGGCAGCCGGTTTAACCATTGGCGGAAAAATTCCGTTTACAGGAACTTTTGCAAATTTCAGCACAGGCCGTGTGTATGATCAAATTCGTCAGAGTGTTGCTTACTCTGATAAGAACGTGAAGATTTGCGCTTCGCATGCCGGATTAACATTGGGCGAAGATGGTGCAACGCATCAAATCTTAGAAGATATTGGTTTAATGAAAATGTTACCGAACATGACTGTCATTAACACCTGTGATTTTAATCAAACAAAGGCCGCTACCATTGCTGTTGCTAAACATCATGGTCCGGTTTATTTACGTTTTGGTCGCCCTGCAGTACCAAACTTTACTGCACCTGATCAAAAATTTGAAATTGGAAAAGCTGTTGTATTAACTGAAGGTAAAGATGTAACCATTATTGCTACCGGACATTTAGTTTGGAAAGCCATTGAAGCCGAAGCTAAATTAGCAGAAGCCGGAATAAGTGCAGAAGTGATCAATATTCATACGATTAAACCATTGGATGAAGAAGCTATTTTAAAATCGATCGCTAAAACAAAATGTGTTGTAACTGCTGAAGAACATCAAATGAATGGCGGATTAGGTGACAGCGTTGCTCAATTATTATCTCGCAAATCACCAACTCCTCAAGAGTTTGTTGCAGTGAACGATAGTTTTGGTGAAAGCGGAACACCGGATGAATTGATGAAGAAATACGGTTTGGAGACAGATAATATTATTGAAGCTGCCAAAAAAGTGATTAAACGCAAATAACATCTATAATGAAAAAACTATTTTTAACGCTATTGGTTTTCGGCTTGGTGAGCTGCGAACAAATTGAGAAACTCGATGCTCAGATGGAGCCCGATTCAACCGATGTGGCTAATGAAATAGCAGATGTAAAAAAAGAAATGGCTATTGTTGAACAATTAGCCAAAGAAGGAGAATCGAAATTATTATTCAAAGCATTTGGAACAGAGCCGGGCTGGTACATGGAAATTTATTCGGGACACATGAAAGTGTTATTGAACTATGGCAAGGATAGTTTGTGGATTAGTGATGATTTTTATAAAGCAGCCGATGCAGGAGGATTTGAATACGAAGCTGAAAATGATGGCGGCAAATTAACCTTAAAAATTAAAGATGAAAAATGTACCGACGACGCTAAAGGTGATACACACAATCGCAAAGTAGAATTAAAAGTGCAAAACAAAACATACACCGGCTGGGGTGATACACAGAATTAAAATGAATTTTAAGAACGAAGAATTATTGGATAATGCCGATCTTTTAATTAAGGACGGAAAAATCAACGATGCTATTGATGTGTTGAATGAGATTTTAGCGGATGATCCTTTATTTGGAAAAGCGCATAATCATTTAGGATATATCTACGAAACAAAAATTCGTGATTACGCGAAGGCAGAAGAGCATTATAAAATTTGTTTGAAAACAAATCCTGAATATGGAGCCGTTTATTACAATGCTGCCATACTTTTTTCTACACTTAAAAAATTTGATGAACTAAAAGATTTATTAACGAAAGCTGATAATGTTCCGGGCATCAACAAAGCCACCATTAATAACGAATGGGCTATTATGTATGAAGCCCAAGGCGATTTTGATAAAGCCATTCAGCATTATAGAAACGTAATCACACAAACTTACGACAACAAAACATTGGACATTGCGATGGAAAGTGTTAGACGTTGTGAAAAGAAAAAGAATTTTTTGAGTGGAAATACTGACGCAAATACAACTACAGTCAACTCAGGAAAACCACCTGCGGATTTACCTCCGGGGATGTAATTAATAA
>CAYQDP010000361.1:0-3571 GCA_964416235.1 uncultured Flavobacteriaceae bacterium
AAAAGAAGGTGTTGTTCTTGCTAAAGTAAACGGAACAGGTAAACAAGGTGTTTTAGTAAGCGTAAACTGTGAAACAGATTTCGTTGCTAAGAATGCTGACTTTATCGCTTTCGCAGAAACTGTTACTCAAATTGCATTAGATAAAGCTCCTGCTAACGCGGATGCTTTAAAGGCTTTACCATTCGATAACAACATTACCATTGGCGATAAGTTCATGGAGCAAGTTGGTAAAATCGGTGAGAAAATTGATATCGGATATTACAGCACTATCACTGCTGAAAAAGTAGTTGCTTACAATCACCCGGGTAACCGCTTAGCTGTTGTTGTTGGTTTCAACCAAAACATTGATGATGAAGGAGCAAAAAACGTAGCGATGCAAACTGCGGCAATGGCTCCTGTAGCTGTTGATAAAGCTGATGTTGATACTGCAACATTAGAGCGCGAATTAGAAATTGCTCGTGAAACAACTCGTCAAGAAGGTAAGCCTGAAGACATGGTTGAGAAAATTGCTCAAGGTAAATTAAATAAGTTCTACAAAGAATCTACTTTATTGAACCAAGAATACATTAAGGATAACAAAATGACGATTCGTCAATACTTGCAAAGCTTAAACAAAGATTTAACCGTTACAAGCTTCAAGCGTTTCTCATTATCTTAATAAATTTAAATCCCGACATTGAGTCGGGATTTTTTTTAACCCATATTTATGAAATATAAAAGAGTACTTTTAAAACTAAGCGGTGAAGCCTTAATGGGAAATAAAGGCTTCGGAATTGATCAGGAAAGATTATTGACCTACGCGAAGGAAATTAAAACAGCACCTGCTAACGGTTGTCAGATTGCTATCGTAATTGGCGGTGGAAATATTTTTAGAGGTATTCAGGCGGAAAAAGGCGGAATGGATCGTGTGCATGGAGATTACATGGGAATGCTTGCTACTGTTATTAACTCAATGGCCATTCAATCGGCATTGGAAGGATTGGGTGTTGAAACCCGTTTACAAAGCGCTATTAAAATGGAACAAATTTGTGAGCCATTCATCAGAAGAAAAGCTGTTCGTCATTTAGAAAAAAACCGAGTTGTGATTTTTGGTGCGGGAACAGGTAATCCATATTTCACCACTGATACTGCAGCCACTTTACGCGCGATTGAAATCGAAGCGAATGTTATTTTAAAAGGTACACGTGTTGATGGTATTTATACCGCCGATCCTGAAAAAGATAAAAACGCGGTGAAATACGATACAATAAAATTCGAAGAAGTTTACGATAAAGGTTTAGAGGTAATGGACATGACCGCATTTACCCTTTGTAAAGAAAACGGATTACCAATCATTGTGTTCGACATGAACAAACCCGGTAATCTTCAGAAACTATTAAGTGGAGATAAAGTTGGAACTTTAGTTGAAGTTTAATACTTCAATAGGCTTAGCTCCTATTCCAACATCATTAGAGAGAAGAACCTCTCCGGAATTATAAGTAACCCCTGCGAAGGGGTTATTTTTTATAAGTAAAGGACCATCTAAATCAATCCAATTTACTTCAGAGGAAATTTGTGCAGCAGCAGAAATGGCGCAGGAACTTTCTGTCATGCAACCCAAATTAATTTTTAACCCTTCTTTCTTAGCAGATTTAATTATTTTAACCGCCTCAAACAATCCTGTACACTTCATCAGTTTAATATTAATTCCGTTGAAGCAATTTTTAACTGTATCTAAATCCGATAAACGTTTAAAACTTTCGTCGGCGATAATTGGCAAAGTAGAATGACTCGTTAACCAAGCCACATCACTTAAGTTCTCTTTTGGCATTGGTTGTTCAACGAATAGAACATTTTTATCTTCCAGCCATTTTATCATTTCAAGCGCTTTATTTTTGTCGATCCAACCTTGATTCACATCAACTATCATTGGCTTATCTGAAAATTGTCGGATAGTAGAAATAATCCTTTTATCATCCTCATGACCAAGTTTAATTTTTAAAATATTAAACGCTGAGAACTCATCCAATTTTTGTGAAATCAAATTTAAATCACCAATACTAATTGTTACAGAAGTGTTTTTAGGGGCAGGCTTAGGTAAATTAAAATATTCGTAAACCGATTTGTTTTGTGCTTTAGAAAGTAAATCACATAGGGCAATATCTATTCCTGCTTTTGCGGCGTTATTATTTGTGTCAATACTATCAATTGCCTTTAAAATTTCTTCGTGATCTGAATCAAGATTAAAATTCATCAACACATCCTTAGCCTTCTTGTAGAATTTAGTCACTGAGTCATGCGATTCGCCCAAATACGGAGGTAACGATGCTTCCCCATAACCGATGAAACCATCACACTCCAGTTTTGTAAATACAACATCTGTTTTTGTGCGCGTACCATACGATAATCCAAAAGGATGTATGAAATTTAAAGAATATAGAATGAAAGACAACCTCATTTAGTTGAATAGAATTTTAACACACAACTAATTATATTCTTTTGTTGATCTTCAGTTAAATCAGGATACAAAGGTAAACGCACTAGAGTATCTGAATATTTCTCCGCATGAGGAAGCTTAATTAATGATTGTGAGAAATTACTTTTATGTAATGCTTGGTAATGAAATGCTAGTGCTATATTTTGGTCCTTCGCATAATTAATTAATTCGGTTCTTTCTTCCAGTGAATTACAAAGCAGATAAAATATACTTGCATTATGCGCTAGAATGTTTGAAGGTAATCCGACTTTATCTTTTAACACATTCAAATCATTAAAATACCTACTCCAAATTCTCATTCGTCCCGATTGGATTTTATCGTACTCTTGCAATTGTGCCCATAGATAGGCGGCTAATATATCGGACGGTAAAAATGAAGACCCAATATCAGACCAACCGTATTTATCAATTTCTCCTCTAAAAAATGCACTTCTGTTAGTTCCCTTCTCTCGTATTATTTCTGCCCTTTTAATGAATCTTGCATCATTTACTACTAGCATTCCGCCTTCACCACACGAAATATTTTTGGTTTCATGAAATGAAAACGCTGATAAATGGCCGTATGCACCAAGAGATTTGCCGTGATGCTCTGTGCCCAATGCTAAAGCGGCATCTTCAATAACAAAAATCTCATGCGCATTTGCAAGAGCCATTATTTCTTCCATATCGCAAGCATAACCTGCGTAGTGCATAACTAAAATTACCTTCGTTTTAGTAGTAATTAATTTCTTAATAGATTCGACATTTATGTTTGGGTGATTATCCTTTGAATCTGCAAAAACCAATTTTGCTCCCCTTAATAAAAATGCATTAGCTGTTGATACAAATGTATATGCCGGTAATATCACTTCGTCACCTCCCTTTATATCAAGTAAAAGTGCTGCCATCTCCAAGGCATCGGTACACGATGTGGTAAGAAATACTTTCTTGAAATTAAATTTTGACTGAAACCATTCCTGACACTTTTTAGTAAAAGGGCCATCACCGGCAATTCGCCTTGATTTGATGGATTCATTAATAAAATCCTTCTCGCTCCCGGTAATATAAGGTATGTTGAATTTAATTTCCATTCTTACGCTGTATAAAAATAATCAC
>CAYQDP010000362.1:0-3564 GCA_964416235.1 uncultured Flavobacteriaceae bacterium
TTTGAAAAAGCGAATGGTTTATATCTGGAATTTAAAGAATTTTCGAGTGATATTTTAGATACTGAATCCGGAATCAATTACAACCCGGCTAAACTGGAAGAAGTAAATTCCAAACTCGATAAACTTAACCGACTTCTTAAAAAACATAACGCCAAATCGGAAGAGGAATTAATCAGCATTAAATCTGAGATAGAAGAAAAACTTCAAAAGTTCGGATCACTCGAGCATGAAATAGAAAAAGTGCGTAAAGAAATTGAATTGCTGAAAAAAGATTTACAGCAAATTGCCGCTGACTTACACAAAAAACGCAACGCCTCCATTCCATCGCTTGAAAAAGAAATTAAATCCATACTTTCCAATTTAAGTATGCCCAATGCAAATTTTAAAGTGGAATTAGAGCTTACGAATGATTTCAATGCCTACGGACTTAATCATATTAAATTTTTATTCAGCGCCAATAAAGGAAGTGATTTCAAAGAATTACACAAGGTAGCTTCCGGTGGGGAATTATCGCGTTTAATGTTGAGCATTAAGTCTATCATGGCAGCGAAAAAAGCTTTACCAACAATTATTTTTGACGAAATCGACACAGGAGTAAGTGGTGATGTAGCTGATAAAATCGGACAAATTTTAGTGGAGATGAGTGAAAAAATGCAAGTGATAAGTATTACACATTTACCACAAATTGCGAGCAAAGGACAATTCCATTTGTTTGTATATAAGAATGATCAAAAAGATAAAACCATCTCTCACATTAAGCAATTAAGTAAAGATGAGCGTGTGGTTGAAATTGCGAAGATGTTGAGCACAAGTAATCCGAGTGCATCAGCCATTAAAAACGCAAAAGATCTATTGAATCAGAATTAAAAATCAGGTTTCCGGGAATCAGAATAATAGTATATTTGTACAACTAAAAAAACACATTATGGCATACAATTTATTAAAAGGCAAACGTGGTATCATTACCGGTGCATTAGATGAAAACTCCATTGCTTGGAAAGTTGCACAACGTTGTCACGAAGAAGGCGCCACCTTTACATTAACCAATGCTCCAATTGCGATGCGTATGGGTGAGATTAATAAACTGGCGGAAAAAACCGGTTCAAAAATCATTCCTGCCGATGCGACCAATATGGATGATTTAAATAAACTTTATACTGAGAGTATGGATGTTTTAGGAGGGAAAATTGACTTTGTACTCCACTCTATCGGTATGAGCGTAAACATCCGCAAAAACATTCCGTATACAGAATTGAATTACGATTTTTACAATAAAGGTATTGATGTATCGGCTTTATCCTTCCACAAAATGTTAGCTGCTGCTCACAAATTAGATGCCTTAAATGAACATGCATCAGTTGTTGCATTAAGTTATATCGCGGCACAAAAAGCTTATCCGTTTTATACTGATATGGCTGACATTAAAGCAATGTTAGAAAGTATTGCGCGCACATTTGGCTATCACTATGGTAAACAAAAGAAAGTTCGCGTGAACACCGTTTCTCAATCTCCTACTAAAACAACAGCGGGCAGCGGTATTAAAGGATTCAGTGAATTCTATGATTTTGCTGAAGCGCAATCACCATTAGGAAATGCAAGCGCTGATGACTGTGCGAATTTCTGTGTGAGCTTATTCTCTGATTTAACCCGTATGGTTACCATGCAAAACTTATACCACGATGGCGGTTACAGCACCACCGGTGTTAGTCAGGAACAATTAAACATGATCAGTAAATAATTACCTACCCCATAAATTAAGAAGACCCCGTTTATACGGGGTTTTTTTATATACTAAATCTTTGATTTGTACGTTAAGCTTTTTGAGAGTACATTTATCATAATGAATATCTATTCGCAAAAACAAAAATGGAAATGGCTGCTTTTTATAGTCGCCATCCTCATTGTTTTTACTTCCTTATGGTACACCAATAATTTAGTACGAAGAATTGCGGATAATGAAAAGGCCAAAGTGAAATTATGGGCACAGGCCGTTGAGAAAAAAGCAAACCTTATTCGTTTCACCAATGATTTATTCACAAAAATAAAATTAGAAGAAAGGAAAAAAGCGGAGTTATATGCAGAGGCTACAAAACAACTAGCGAGCATGAGTAACTACAGCGATATTTCTTTTGTGTTAAAAGTATTGCAAGATAACACCACCGTTCCTGTTATTTTAACCGATGAAGAAGGTCGTATTTCTGCAACACGAAATTTAGATACACTCCATGAAAAAGACACCGCCTATGTAAGGGAGCAATTGAATTTAATGAAAGAAAGTTATGCGCCTGTTGTCATTAATACTTACAAAACACATAAAAATTTTCTTTATTATAAAGACAGTAAAGTATTCTCCGATATTAAATTGGTTTTCGATAAACTAACCAAAGCTTTCCTAGAAGAGGTTGCATTAAATACTGCTGATGTTCCTGTTATTTATACCGATTCGAGTAAAACGATAGTCTTGCAAAAAAACGATAAAATTGATTCGGTAAAAACATCAAGCCCTGAAAAGCTTAAAGAAACATTAGAGCAATTAGCACAACAAAATCCCCCTATTCCAATTGATTTGGGAGAAGGTAATACAAAATACATTTTCTATGCGGAATCAGAATTGCTTACTAAACTTAAGTACTATCCTTACATTCAGTTTGGAGTCATCGGCTTATTCTTGTTGATTGCCTACATTTTATTCAGTACAGCGCGCAAAGCAGAGCAAGATCAGGTATGGGTTGGTATGAGTAAAGAAACCGCACATCAATTAGGAACACCTTTATCCTCTTTAATCGGCTGGAATGAACATTTACGGAGTATTGGTGTCGACGAAAGTATCGTGAATGAAATGAATCGTGATATTAGACGATTAAACACGATTACAGATCGCTTTTCGAAAATCGGATCTCAACCAACACTTCAAGATGAAAACATCTGCACGGTTATTCAACAAGCCACAGATTATTTAAAACAACGTACTTCTAAAAATGTAAAGTATGAAGTTATTGTGCCGCAAAAAGAAGTTCATGTGCAATTATCAGTACCTTTATTTGAATGGGTAATTGAAAATCTCTGTAAAAATGCGGTTGATGCCATGGATGGTAAAGGGCAAATTACTGTACTGGTAGAAGAAATTCCTGAAGGTATTGCCATTGATATTTCTGATACCGGTAAAGGTATTCCGAAATCTAAATTCAAAACAGTTTTTGAACCTGGTTATACAACCAAACAACGAGGTTGGGGCCTTGGTCTCTCTCTCTGTAAACGAATAATAGAAAACTATCATAAGGGGAAAATTTATGTTTTACGCAGTGAGCCAAACAGCGGAACTACTTTTAGAATTCTCCTAAACAGATTTTAGTGCTGTTAAAATGTAAAGTTAATCTTGTATTTCATTCGAATTTTCTTATTTTTGATTAGCCTCTCGTTGAATTATTTCATCATTTATTTATGCTTGATAAGTCGGTCAACTTATTAGAGGAACTCGATAGCATTTCGAAAATACATTTTTTGAAACGCGATGATATTGATGATATCATGATAGAGTTTTCCAAACGCATACTTGTGGCTCTA
>CAYQDP010000363.1:0-3562 GCA_964416235.1 uncultured Flavobacteriaceae bacterium
TCAATATAAATGGAAATCTAACAATTAGTGGTACATCCATATCCGAAAATGCAATTGCATTTTATCATCCCTTAATTCAATGGGTAAAAGATTTCCTTCAAACTCAACCTTCAACCATTGCATTCAACATCAATTTAGATTATATCAACACTTCCAGTAATACATGCTTGATAAAAATGTTAAGTGAAATTAAGGCGAATATAATATCAACAGATACACTAACAATTGTTTGGAATTTCGACAAAGAAGATGAAGACGCACTGGAACACGGACAAATTATTGAAAAATTGATAAAACATCCTGTAAAATTAATTCCAATCGATTACGGAAATAATTAATCATTGATAATTATATACCTAAATTTAACTCAGAGACAATACCGCCTACCGGGTATTTAATCTTTTCTTAATACATTTAAATATTGGTATTCATATACATTACTCACATTTGAGTATTGATTTGAAATTATGAATACAGTTATTTGCAGCCAGATAAAAATGGCAAATCTCTACATAGAAAAAACGAAGAAAACTCCAGAGATTACATTTCTGAAAAATGGCGACCTTCATATAATGGGTTCTTGCATTCCTGAAGACGCCAATGCCTTTTTTCATCCATTGATGCTTTGGATGGATGATTTTAGTAAAAAACCTTCAGACACCATTAACTTAACAATAGACTTGGAATACATCAACACTTCAAGCACTACTCTCATCATTAAGTTCATGCGTAAAGCAATTGAAATTGATATTGAAAAATCCTCAATAAAAATTATCTGGAAATACGATCCGGAAGACGAAGACGCCTACGAACAGGGCGAAATGTTGCAAAAAATCTTAAAGCATCCTATTCTATTGGTTTCTAATCAAATTAAAGGCTGATTCACGTCCCCCTCTTCTTTCTTTTTAAGTAAAATACCAATACCTTTAAAGGTATAAATTTTGCTATGGAATACAGAAGACTAGGAAAATCTGGCTTACAGGTAAGCGCACTCAGCTTTGGTACCTGGATTACTTTCGGAAAACAAATTGATGACAAAACCGCTGATACTTTATTAAGCACTGCCTATGATGCCGGCGTTAACTTTTTTGATAACGCTGAAATTTACGCTGCCGGTAAATCTGAATTGGTGATGGGTAAAATTTTAAAATCCAAAAATTGGGCACGCAGTTCTTATTGCGTTTCCAGTAAAGTATTTTTTGGATATGAAGACAAATTGCCTAATCAGGTTGGTCTTTCCCGCAAGCATGTGATAGAAGGCTGTAACGCGGCTTTAAAACGCTTGCAAGTTGATTATATTGATTTATTCTATTGTCACCGCCCTGATAAAAACACACCCATCGAAGAAACTGTTTTGGCTATGAATACGCTGATTCAGCAAGGCAAAATTTTATATTGGGGAACCAGCGAATGGGCAAATGATGAAATCATGGCGGCCATTGCTGTAGCCAAAGATTATAAAATAATCGGACCAACCATGGAGCAACCGCAATACAACATGTTTGAGCGTACCAAAATGGAAAAGGATTATTTACTATTGTTCCGCGATTACGGCTTGGGAACTACCATCTGGAGTCCGTTATCCAGCGGATTACTTACCGAGAAATACATCAACATGTCGAATGAAAAAACGCGGTTAGACATAGATGGCATGGAATGGCTGAAGGAAAGAACATTAGGTGATGCAACACGTTTAGAGAAGGTAAAAAAACTCAATGAATTAGCTAAATCAATCGGAACTACTTTACCTAAATTAGGAATTGCCTGGACAGTAAAAAACCCGCATGTAAGTACAACTATTCTAGGTGCAAGTCGTGTTGAACAATTAAAAGAAACTTTAACATCATTAGAAGTGCTTCCGTTATTGACCAATGAAGTGATGGAAAAAATTGAAAGCATTTTAAATAATAAACCCGTATTGGCTCAGTATTAGTAAATGGTCCCCGAGCTTGTCGAGGGGACTAACATTATCATGAATAACATCTTTTCCAACTTAAAGGTAATTGAATTAGCCGGTGTGCTTGCCGGACCAAGCGTTGGTGTTTTTTTCAGTGAGTTGGGCGCAAAAGTCATAAAGGTTGAAAATAAAAAAACGCAAGGTGATGTAACCCGTACTTGGAAAATTTCATCCGAAGAAAAAGGAAATGCACCAGGTGCTTATTACTGGAGTGTAAATACGGGGAAAGAAGTTTTATTCTTAGATATTACACAACAAGAAGATTTAAATAAATTATACGAGCTAATTAAGGAGGCAGATATTGTAATTACCAATTACAAAAAAGGTGATGATGAAAAATTAAAAGTCGCCTACTCCCATCTCAAAGCTATAAACCCTAAACTCATTTACGCTTCTGTGAATGGATTCGGACATGAAAGTTCAAGAACCGCTTACGATTTAATTTTACAAGCCGAGAGCGGATTTATGCAGATGAACGGTGAGAAAAATTCTTTGCCTGTAAAAATGCCGGTTGCTTTAATTGATGTTTTAGCCGGTCACCAAATGAAGGAAGCTATATTGATTGCACTTTTAAAACGTGAACGAACAGGAAAAGGCTCTCATATTTCTGTTTCACTATTCGATAGTGCATTAGCCTCCTTAGTTAATCAAGCTACCAATTGGCTGATCGCACATCATTTGCCGCAAGCAAGTGGTTCTTTGCATCCCAATATTGCACCATACGGAGAAATATTCAAAACCTCCGATAATCATTTAATCACATTTGCCATTGGCAGTGATAAACAATTTAAACAACTCTGTGAGTTATGCGAATTGACTCATTTATCTGAACACGAGAAATTCAGTACCAATCAAAACCGTGTGGTTAATCGTGCAGAATTATTTGAATTGCTGAAATTGAAAATCGAAACAAAATCATTCGAGAATATTTATAATTATTGTTTGCAGCATGATGTACCTATCGGTAAAATCAGAAACCTAAAAGAAGTTTTTGAATTACCGGAGGCAAAAAACATGTTGAAACATTTCAAGGATAATGGCAACTCAAAAACAGCGGTACAATCCATCGCCTTTAAATTTTTAGATTAATGTTTACTGTTAAAGAAGCTCAGAATCCACAGGATGTAGAACGCATCTTACAATTGCGCTATAAAGTGTTGCGCGCACCATGGAATCAACCCATGGATACCGCTACCGACACGATTGAAGACAAATGCGTCAATGCTTACATCGAAGATAACAAGGGTGAAGTCATAGCATGCGGACGATTACAGGAAAATGAAAATAAAATCGGGCAGATTCGCTTTATGGCGGTGAGCGACGATTATCAGGGAAAAGGTTTAGGAAAATTAATTGTGCAGCATTTGGAAAAGCGCGGACACGATTTGAAATTAAAAACCATCGAATTGCAAGCCCGCGAAAACGCTGTGAATTTTTACAAAAGCTGCGGTTATACTATCAAAGAAAAATCCTTTCTGTTGTGGGGAATTATTCAGCATTATTTGATGGAGAAAAGTATTTAATGCGCTTGTCATTTTGGTCAAAAAAAAATCCGGGACACACAACCCGGATTTCTTATTATTCAAGAACTCAATTAAAACTAAA
>CAYQDP010000364.1:0-3560 GCA_964416235.1 uncultured Flavobacteriaceae bacterium
TTATTACTCTGATACGTCATACTATTTTTTAACTGCTGATTTAGGGGCCGGTAAACGAATCATTGACAATCCGTCATCAACAAGCTTAAACAACAATTCCTCTACTTCTTATGATTATTATGATTTTCATGAAGTGAACACAACTAATTTCATAAAATCAGGCAGTGAGTTTTATGGCGAATATTATGATTTAAATACTTCTTACAGTTTCAATTTTCCAATCCCAAATCTAACTGTAGGAGATACTGTAAGGGCTTATGCCAAAATTGCTGCACGAGGATTAAACAGTTCAACTTATAATCTTACTTTTTCAGGATCCGCTTTCACATTTACCTCAGGCGCTGTTAATGTGAACGATTATTTAGGTGATTATGCTTCGCGCGGCACTGTGTGTAATTATGCGCTTTGCAATAGTCCTTCACTTTTGAATTTCTCCATCACCAAACAAACTCCCGGTGTTGTAGGATGGCTAGATAAATTGATTTTTAATTGCCGCCGAAACCTCACATTCAACAATACACAGTTTAACTTCCGCGACTTACGTACTGCGGGCACTGGCAATGTTACCAAATTTACCATTAACACGAATAACAATGCAAATATTCAGGTATGGGATGTTACCAATATTTTGAACGTGAAAAATCAGCTCTTTAATATAACAGGTAGTTCATTGGATTTTAATTACAATCATGATTCATTGAGTGAGTTTGTTATTCATAACGGGACAGATTATTACATACCAAAATTTGTCAAAAAAATAACGAAGCAGAATTTACATAGTACGCTTCAGGCAGATTACGTGATTGTAACTTATCCCGGATATTTATCTTATGCTCAAAAATTGGCACAATTACATCAGCAGTATGACACATTAACAGCATCTGTTGTTACCGCCGATGAAGTATATAATGAATTTTCTTCCGGCAAACCTGATCCAGTTGCTATTCGTGATTATGTAAGGATGTTATACAACCGCAATATAAGTTCAGGTAAACAAGTAAAATATTTATTGCTATTTGGTGATGGTTCTTATAAAGTAAAAGACCGCTATGCTTCCGGTAACAGCTCTATGCTTCCGGTATATGAAACAGGATATCCGAAAGATAATTCATGGAACCCTACTCTCTCTACTGCATGTGATGATTTCTATGGTTGGATGGATGATGCCGAAGGGGATGAATGGGGCTTGGCTCTCGTTGATGTTGGTGTAGGACGATTCCCTGTTAAAACAAATAGTGAAGCTTTTGCGGCGGTAGATAAAGTGGAAGCTTACTATAAAAAGAATTTTAATTTTTCGATTACTGATGATGAAAGCTTATGTAATACTTCCTCATGTTATCCGCTAGGTGATTGGAGAAATTGGGTAGCTTTTATTGCTGATGATGAAGACTATCAAACTCATTTAACCGATGCAGACGCACTTGCTACCAAGATTAAAACAAATCATCCAGAATTCAATATAGATAAGATTTACTCAGATGCCTTTATACAATATTCTACTCCCGGCGGACAACGTTATTATGATGTGAGCACAGGAATAGATCAGCGCATTAATAAAGGATGTTTAGTTCTTAATTATACCGGACACGGTGGTGAAGTTGGATTGGGTCATGAACGTTATTTAGAGATTGGTCAAATTCAATCTTACACTAATAAATGTAATATGCCATTATTTATTACTGCAACATGTGAGTTCAGTCGATTTGATGATCCGGACCGTACTTCTGCAGGTGAACTTTGTTTTTTAAATCCAAATGGCGCCGCTATTGCACTTTTAACTACGGTACGTTTAGCTTTCTCCAACACAAACTTCACACTTAATTCTGTTCTTTACGATTATATTTTTGATACTTTGCCGGGTGGTAAAATGCCTAGCTTAGGTGATGTTGTTCGATTAACAAAGCGTAACGCAGGTTTTTATTATTTAAACTTTCATTTGCTTGGAGATCCGGCATTGAGATTAGCTTATCCACAAAACAAAGTATTTACAACACACATTAATAATAATCCGGTTTCAGTTTCTAATACTGATACGCTTAAAGCACTCGCCAAAGTTACCGTGAAAGGTTATGTTGGGACAGCAACTGGTGCAAAACTCACTTCATTTAATGGTGTTTTAAATCCAACAGTATTTGACAAGGAACAACAAATTACTTGTTTGGGTAACGATCCTGCTTCCGTAACCTCACTAGGTCCATTTAAATTTAAACAACAGAAGAATATCATATTTAAAGGGAAAGTTCAAGTTACAAATGGTGATTTTCAATTTTCATTCATTGTCCCAAAAGATATCGCTTATAGTTATGACTTAGGGAAATTCAGTTATTATGCGCACAACGGGGTTCAAGATGCAGCAGGATACAACAACAATTTCTATGTTGGTGGTTCTGCATCGAATCTTATTCCTGATAACGCCGGGCCGGCTGTTAACTTATACATGAACGATAAAAAGTTTGTGACTGGTGGAACCACAAACGAGAAACCAAATATTTACGCTGAAGTTTCTGACTCCAGTGGAATCAACACTGTTGGAACCGGAATCGGCCACGATATTACTGCAATATTAGACGAGAACTCAAGTAAACCTATTATCTTAAATGATTATTACGAGGCCAATCTAAACTCTTATCAAAGTGGTAAAACCAAATATCCATTCTCAGAATTATCTGAAGGCTCACACCGTTTAAGTTTAAAAGTGTGGGACGTACAAAATAATTCATCAACGGCTTATACTGATTTTGTGGTTGCTAAATCTGCTGAAATGGCTTTGACCCATGTTTTAAATTATCCAAATCCATTCACTACAAAAACACAATTCTTCTTTGAGAACAATCAATGTTGCCAATCAGTAAAAGTTAATATTCAAATTTTTACCATTAGTGGTAAAATGGTAAAAACCATTAGTCAAACTGTTTATAATGAAGGGTTCCGTTCTCCGGGAATTGAATGGGACGGAAAAGATGAATACGGCGATAAACTAGGTAAAGGTGTTTACGTTTATAAGATAAGTGTTTTAGGCTCAGAGAATAAAAAAGCCGAAAAAACTGAAAAATTAGTAATTTTAAATTAGTACATTTGAGGTTCACTCTATGTGAGCAGGATTTTATGAAGATTAAGAATTTTGTTGTTATTATTTTTTGTTTGTCGCTTTTAACTTCAACTAAAGCGCAAATTAGCACTCAGCAATTAAGCGGTGGTATAAATCCTATAACCACTTCAGTTCCATTTTTATTAATCGCTCCGGATTCACGCCAGGGAGGAATGGGAGAAGTTGGCGCAGCTACGCCTGCCGATGTTAATTCCATTCATTGGAATTGCTCCAAATTAGCCTTCGCCGAAAAAAACATGGGCTTCGGCATTTCTTACACGCCATGGTTACGTCAATTAGTTCCGGATATCAGTTTGTCTTATGTTAGTTTTTATAAAAAAGTAAGTAAACTTGGTGCAGTTGGTGCTTCATTGCGTTATTTTTCTCTTGGTAATATTACGTTTACCGATATAATGGGAAATACTACCGGACAATTCAAGCCAAATGAATTTGCCGTTGATTTAGCTTATTC
>CAYQDP010000365.1:0-3552 GCA_964416235.1 uncultured Flavobacteriaceae bacterium
GAGAGTGAAAGTAAAGCAGAGTTAGATCGTTTTTGTGAAGCAATGATTACCATCCGTAAGGAAATTCAGGAAATCATTGATGGCAAGGCGGATAAAGTAAATAATGTAATTAAAAACGCTCCGCATACAGCAAAATTAATCATCAGCGATAAATACGATAAGCCTTATAGCAGAGAGAAAGCTGTTTTTCCATTAAAGTGGGTTAAAGAAAATAAATTTTGGCCTAGCGTTGCACGTGTTGATAATGCATATGGCGATAGAAATTTAGTTTGTTCTTGTGCGCCAATTGAATCGTACATGAACGAAGCAGTTGAAGCTTAAACTATTTAAAGCAACAAATCGGATGAAGAAAGTTAGAACCCTTTTATTTTCGGTTTGTTGCTTTTTGTTTTTATCAGTTTCTGTTTTTCCGCAAAGCGACAGCTTAATTGAAGTTTGGAATAATACGTCAAAGCACGACACGGTTCGTGCTATGGCGATGCATGTTTACTCGCGACGACTCGCATTTAATAATCCGGATACAACAATAATTCTAGCCAAACAATTATTACAGTTTAGCAAAGAACGCAGCTTAAAGAAGTTTGAAGTTGGAGCGCGTAATAATATTGCTTTAAGTTATTATGTAAAAGGAGAGTATAAAATTGCCATTGATAACTATAGCGAAAGTGTAGCTCAATTAAAATCAATGGTTTTTGGTGAGGACACTACATTAAGAGTTTTTGCAAAAACACTCCTCGGGAAAACTTATAATAATATTGGTAATGTGTATCTCGATAAAGGCGATTATCCTTTAGCACTTGATTTTTATTTTCAAAGTTTAAAAGTGGTTGAAGAAATGGGCGATAAGAAAGCGCAGTCAATCGCTCTCGGCAATGTTGGAATAATTTATGGTATTCAAAAAAATTACGAAAACTCAATCAGATATTTTACCAAAAGTTTGGAGATGGATAGTTTAACGGGATTTAAATCAGGTATGGCAAGCAATTATAGTAACATAAGTAATCTCTATCAGGAAAAGGGAGATTTACATGTTTCTTTAGCTTATCAATTGAAGTCTCTCGACTTAAGAAAGTCCATTGGAGAAAAAGATGGAATTGTACTTTCTCTGGTTAGTTTGGGTAGTTTGAACGTTGAATTTGGTTATACTGCCGAAAGAGAAAGAAAACCAATTGAAGAGTGTCGGGTTCATTTTAAAAAAGCATTAGACTACTTTAATGAAGCGTTGAATTTAGCGAGAGAAATTGGAGAGCAAAGAAATGAAGCTATTGCTTTAATGGGCATAGGTAATTGTAATATTAAACTTGGTGAACCTGCGAAGGGCGTTATACTATGTGAAAATAGTTTGGCTATTGCCGAGAAAATTCAATCTGACGGCGAAATTCGTGATGCATGTAAATGTCTGTATTATGCACACAGTGCTTTAAAAAATCCTGCAAAAGCCTTGCCCTATTTTGAGCGTTTCATTTCTATTCGGGATACATTAAATAGTGAAGAGCGAATTCGAGAAATTGCACAAAAACAATTTGAATTTGATTATACAAAGAAAGCCGCAGCCGATAGTTTACGAACGCTTGAACAAAGAATAATAATGCAAACAGAATTAAAAAGTGAAAAGACACGGCGTTATTATTTATATGGTGGTTTACTTCTCGTGTTCGTATTTGCAGCATTTATGTACAGCAGATATAAAATTTCTCAGGAACAGAAGCAAATAATTGAAAAGCAAAAAATGGTTGTTGAGGAAAAGCAAAAGGAAATTGTTGATTCAATTCAATACGCAAAAAAAATACAGAAGACATTATTGGCGCATGATGCATTTTTAAATCAAGAGTTAAGCGATTACTTTATTTTGTATAAACCAAAGGATATTGTGAGCGGTGATTTTTATTGGGCAACAAAAAAGGATAACCGTTTTTACTTTGCTGTTTGTGATAGCACGGGGCATGGCGTTCCCGGCGCCTTCATGAGTCTGTTAAATGCTTCTTTGTTAAATGAAGCTATAGTGGAGAAAGGAGTTGCTAAACCAGGTGATGTATTTACTTACGTAAGAAGTAAATTAATTTCAAACATGTCGGCAGAGGCGCAAAAAGACGGAATGGACGGCGTGTTGCTATGTATTGATAAATCGAGCAATGAAATTACTTATGCAGCTGCAAATAATAAGCCTTTACTAATTACTTCAGGAGGCGTATTAGAATTACCGGGAGATAAAATGCCAATTGGTATTGGTGAGAGAACGGAGGATTTCAAAACTCATCACATTCACTATTCAAAGGGCGATCATTTGTATCTCTTTACGGATGGTTATGCGGACCAGTTCGGCGGAGAGAAAGGAAAAAAATTCAAACACAAACAATTGGAGTCATTAATCGCTGAAATAAATCATAAAACTTCCAATGAGAAAAAGGAAATATTGAATAATACTTTCGAAAAATGGCGTGGGACACTTGAACAGGTCGATGATGTGTGTATTGTTGGATTGCTATTGTAATAGATGGCATAACATCTTACTTGCTTTTTAATTTAATTAAACATCTGATAAACAGACTATTAAATCAATTTAAGCCTGTGGCAATTAGCGATAAATATTGTATCTTACATGATTGTAATGCAAGATACATTAGTGAAAATAGATACTCTGGCTATTGATGAGCTAAATTCAAAAGCTTGGTCGCTAAATCGTAAGGATGCATACAAAGCTATTGAGTTAAGCACAGAGGCACTCGCAAAATCTAAAGAAATTAATTATAGACGTGGAATTGCACTTGCTTTAAAAACTTTAGGCACTTCTCAAGTTTGGATTTCCAAAAACGAAGAAGCTCTTACTACTTTATTCGAAGCTATTTCTATTTTCAATGAATTAGGCGATAAAAAGAACGAAGCGGAAACCTATTATTATGTTGGAGCTAATTTCCGATATCTTTCCGATTATGATTCTGCTATAAAATATTATAACGAATGTTACAGCATCAATAATCAGATTGGTGATGAAATGGGAATGGCGGATGGTTTAAACGGACTTGGAACAGTATATTATTCTATAGAGAAGAATGATAAATCGCTTGAGGTTTTGTTAGAAAGTCAAAAGTTGTGTGTGAAGCATAATGATAAGGAGATTTATGTAAAGGTGTTAGATGGTTTAGGTGAGACCTACCACAATTTAAAACAATATGATTTAGCTCTCGAACATTATAATAAATGCGCAACAATTTGCGCAACAACAGGAAATAAGCAAGTGGCTGCTTTCGCACTCGATGGATTAGGAAGAACATATTCAGCTACAAGAAAATATCAAGACGCACTTGATAAATTTAACGAGAGTTTAAACTTGCGCCGAGAACTTGGCTTTAAGGCCGGTGAAATTATTACGCTTTACAACATTGGTGTTTTATATCTCGATAAAGGCGATGTTGCTGAAGGTGTAAAATTTTTGGAACAGTCTTTTGAAATTTCCCAAAAAATTCATTCGAAAGAAGGAGTTTATAAAGCCAGTGAGAAATTAGCTGAAGCATTCGAAAAATCGGGTAAACTCGACTTAGCAATTAAGTACTA
>CAYQDP010000366.1:0-3501 GCA_964416235.1 uncultured Flavobacteriaceae bacterium
ATAGTGAAGGATTTCGCACAACTTTTTAATGATTTGCACTTGCTGATAATCCTTTAAACCAAAGAAAGATTTATCCGGTTTTACAATATCAAACAAACGACTTACAACTTGTCCAACGCCGTTAAAATGGCCCGGACGGTGAGCGCCATCAAGAATTTTATCGAGGTGACCGAAATCAAAAACACGAGTATCAGGCTCCGGATAAATATCTGCTACATCCGGCATATAAAGTAAATGGCAGCCTGCATTTTCGAGCATGGCAGCATCCTTTTCCGGCATCCTGGGATAACGCTCTAAATCGGATTTATCATTGAATTGAGTTGGGTTTACAAAAATGCTGCAAACCGTAAAATCGCTGTGTTTTAATGATTCCTGAATCAAAGAAATGTGTCCTTGATGTAAGGCGCCCATGGTAGGTACAAAGCCAATAATTTTCCCATTTTCTCTTTCCTTTACAAGAATGGGCATCAATTCTGCTTTATTTCTTACAATAATCATTAAAAAACGGGCTAAAGCTACAATTTACTTTGAAATTTGGGGATTTTTTTATTAATTTTGTATACTAATCAAAACCCCCATACAATTATGAAGAAAGCTAAAGTGCTTTTCGTGTCGCAGGAGATTACCCCTTATTTAGACGAGACGTATGTAGGTAAAATTTCGAGGAAATTACCGCAAGGAATTCAGGAGAGAGGTAAAGAAATCAGAACTTTTATGCCTAAATACGGCTGCATCAATGAGCGCCGTCACCAATTACACGAAGTAATTCGCCTTTCGGGGATGAACTTGGTAATTAACGATGTTGATCATCCGTTAATCATTAAAGTTGCTTCAATCCCTAGTGCACGTATGCAGGTGTATTTTATTGATAATGAAGAGTTTTTTCAACGTAAATCCGTGCTAACCGATAAAACTAGCGGTAAGTATTTTGATGATAACGACGAGCGTGCAATGTTCTTTGTTAGAGGTGTTGTTGAAACGGTTAAGAAATTAGGCTGGGCTCCGGATGTTATTCATTGCCATGGTTGGTTTACTTCATTAATGCCTCTTTATATTAAGAAATATTATGCTGAGGACCCATTATTCGCTGATACTAAAATTGTAGTATCAATTTATGATGAGGAATTCCCTAAGGCTTTAAATAAAAAGCTAGTTGATAAGCTAGGATTTGATGGTTTTACAAAGAAAGACCTTAAATCTATTACTGAAGAAGCTAATTATGTGAATTTTGTAAAGCAATCGCTTGAATTTGCTGATGGCATTATTCAGGGTAGCGAAAAAATCAATGCAGAATTAGAGAAATGCATAAAGAAATCAGGAAAACCATTCCTGTCGTTCAAAAACGAAACCGAATACATGGATGCATGTAACGATTTTTATGACATGGTTCTGGAAGAAGTAAATGTTTAAAATTTAAAGCCCCTCAAAAAGGGGCTTTTTTATTGGCATTAACTCACAATTTTTATTTCATAAAATAATTTAATTTAATTGGCGTTTATAGTTTAACTGAACTAGATTTTGTTACTTTTGAAACCTGATTAACGTAATTCTTTTGAAACATAAATACATACAAATTGTTGCGCTCATTTTCGTTTTGACTTTATTTTCCTGTAAGAAAAAGCAAAACACAACTTTAGGTACTGATGTGCAACCCGAAATTGATGCCTTGAATATTGAAATGTCTGATTCGGCAACCATTCAAATGCACACAATTTCTCATCCTCAAACCCGTTCGTTTCAAGACCAGTTTAAATATTTAGGCTCTAACCAGGATCCTGTTTTCGGAAGAACAAACGCGAGTGTTTACACTAATATTTCATTACCTAATAACGTTACAAACATTTCTTTTGGTGAGGATGTAGTTTTGGATTCAGCTGAAATCGTATTGGCCTTCACGCAAAATTTTATTGGTGATAGCACTAATGCCATGTATTATCAGGTTCATCAACTCACTGAAAGTTTAAGTCAGGATTCCTTGTATTATCTAGATGATAATTTGAGTTATAATTCGATTCCTTTATCAAGTGCCTGGCGTCGTATTAGTAAAACGGGAAGTTATTATTCTATAAAGGTTCCTGTAGATCCTGCTTTTGCATCAGCAGTGATTAGCAATCCGCAGTACCTTGTCGACAACGCTACTTTTCAGGCCATGTACAAAGGTTTTTATATTACAACCAAAAACACCAATAATCTTAATCCAACTTCTAAACCCGGAGCATTATTGAAAATAGATTTGGACAATGGAATTTCGGGAATGCATGTATATTATCATAATGGTACTTTCCCTGCTTCCAAAGAACCAAAGCAATATCGTTTTCCATTCAGCGGAAGTAAAGCTTCCCGTTTCAATAATGTAGAATATATTTATTCTTCCGGTGCCAATAATTTATTGGTGCAGCAAATCGCTTCAGGAGATTCCGTAAAAGGAAAACAAAATGTTTTTTTGAAAGGAACCGGCGGAACTAAAGTTGTTTATCGTTTACCATACTTAAAAAATTATGCCGACTCTTGTCCTATTTCAATTAATCGTGCTGAAATTGTTTTTAAAGTTGACCAAAGTTTTTTGGCTTCCATTGGAACTTATGAACCTCCATCGTATTTAGCTTTAGTGGCAGTGGATGCTAACGGCAAGGAAATTTACGTGAAAGATCAGTATTACACGGCAGATATTAAACGTTACGGTGGCGCTTACAATCCTGTAGCGAAGGAATATGTGTTTAATATCGCGCGACACGTTCAGGATATCATGAGTGGTAAATTAGAAAACCACGGATTTAATTTAGTTGTTGCTAATCCCGGTTTATTGGAAGTAGCCCGTCGTGATAATAAAGGTGAACGTGTTGTAATTGGTGGAATAAACAGTGCGTATAAGCCAACCTTCAAATTGCATTTCGTAAGATTGCCTTACGACCAATAATTCATGTGCGGTATTTTAGCATATTATAACCGCAATGGCATCGATAGAGAAAAGCTGAATCACTCTTTATCTGCTCTACAAAGCATTAAACATCGCGGCCCTGATGGTGAGGGGGTAACGCTTATCAATACCAAAACGGGAGAAGCTTATTCTTTAATTACCCCTGAAACTCCGAAATCAAATTTTAAAAATGTAGTTACTCTTGACCAGACAGTTAATTTAAATTTTGATTTGGTTTTTGGTCACCGCCGTTTAAGTATAATTGATTTGTCAGCTAACGGTCATCAACCAATGACAGATGAAGGTGGGAACTGGATAGTGTTTAATGGGGAAATCTATAATTACATAGAGTTACGCGACGAACTTAAGAAAGAAGGATTTTTATTCAGAACTGAATCAGATACTGAGGTTATATTGGCAGCTTACCGTAAATGGGGAACAGAATGTGTGAAAAAATTTAATGGAATGTTTGCCATTGCTTTATGGGACAAGCAGGAAAAAACCCTCCATCTCGTGCGCGACCGGCTGGGAATCAAGCCGCTTTATTACGGTTGGGCCGGAAAAACCTTGCTGTTTGGCTCAGA
>CAYQDP010000367.1:0-3487 GCA_964416235.1 uncultured Flavobacteriaceae bacterium
TCCATTCGGAGAGTTCCATCGAAGACGATACAACCGTAATCCGGCCTCATTTTATCCGGTTTTTTATGCGCAACAAATTGCGTTAAGCCAAATGGGAAGCTCCGCAGGCGGGCCAAGGAGATCACCCATTTGGTAGCTTGCCAGCGTTAAGAAAATGTGCAGTGCACATTTTTAGCGACCGGCAATGGCTGTTGTGCATAAAAAATTACGACCGCAGGAAGTAAAGGATAAAATGAAGCCTTGATTTCTTTTGTTTCTTTTCTGCATCAAGGCAGAAAAGAAAATACAAAATTCTACTTCACAGCAATAACAGAAATCTCAACATTCACATCCAGAGGTAAACGACTTACCTGCACGGTTTCTCTTGCCGGAAAATTCCCAGTGAAATAAGAACCGTATGCTTCATTTACTTTTGCGAAATTATTCATATCGGTTAAGAAAATAGTAGTCTTAACAACATTATTAAAATCCATTCCCGCATCCGTTAGAATTGCCTTTACGTTTCCCATTACTTTATGGGTTTCTTTACTGATATCGTCTAACGTTAACTCACCGGTTTTAGCATCCTTTGCAACTTGTCCGGATACAAATAAAAAATTCCCGCTTGCCGGTACCATGTTTGCATGACTGTATGGTCCGATTGGCGCCGGAGCGCCTGATGATGTAATTACTTTTTTCATGTACTTAAAATTTAGAGATTAAATTATTTTGTTGGATTAATTCTGAAATCGCATTATATAAAACATCCAAATCATGCTGCGAATTAAATGCATTAATGGAATAGCGTAAATATACTTTATCACCGTGTCGCATCACCGGTATCTCAATTTTATAGTGCTCAAATAAATGACGCTGTAATTTCTCCGGCTCTTTGGTATTGATTGGGATACTGAATAGTTGTCCGAGAAACTCATCTGTTATCGGACATAATGGTTGTGTGCCCGCGAGTTCACAAAAACGTATAGCATTATCGCGCACTAGTTTTTTACACCTTTCACTTACTTCTTTCCAATTGTATTGCTTCATGAATTCAATTGCCTTAGGAATTGTTAGAAAAGCGGAATAATCACGAGTACCATTCATTTGATGCCAGTCTAAAAACTTGGAATCAGAAGGAAAGAAAGCCTCGTAACCCCAACTTATTACGAGCGGATCAAATTTTTCTTGCAACTCCTTCTTCACATATAAAAAGGAGGAGCCTTTAGGTGTCATCATCCATTTATGACAAGCTCCTGTATAGATATCAGCATTTAAAGCGGTTAAATCTAAATCCACATGCGCAGGTGCATGCGCACCATCAACAAAAACCAACACACCTTTACGTTTCGCTTCTGCTACAATTTCTTTTACAGGAAATACTAATGCGGTTGAACTGGTGATGTGAGAAATAAAAACCAATTTAGTTTTGGGTGTAAATCCTTTGAAAAACTCTTCTACAAACTTTTCTTTTGTAATTAATGGCAAAGAAATAGATTGTTGCACATACTTTGCCCCGGTCTTTTTGCAATAGTAATTCCAGGCTTTATCACATGCGCCATATTCTAAATTAGTAGTGAGTATCTCATCTCCATGTTGCAGATTTAAACTCTTTGCAATGGTGTTCACTGCATAGGAAGGATTGGTCACATATACCAAATCCCTCGCGCCACAATTTAAAAAAGAGGCCAATGCTTCACGTGATTTTTCAAGATAACGTAGTCCGTTAACCGTTATAAACTGCACCGGCTCCTGTTCCAGTTCATATTGCCATTTTTGATAATCTTCAAATATTGGTTTTGGACATGCGCCAAATGAACCAAAATTCAAAAAGGTAATGTCTTTTCGTAATAAGAATAAATCTTTAATGTCAAAACTCATGTTACTTAGTGTTAATCATATCTTTTAATGCCTTCACAAATTTATCCAACTCTTGTGTTGTAGTATAAACGTTTGGTGTGATTCTGCAACCTTGTACACCTTTTCCGTCAATTGCAACTGTATAAATGCCGTACTGTTTTAATAATCGTTCTGCCATCACAGAGGGCTTCATTCCTTTCACTCCAACATTTGCTATTGCACAACTGCGCATTGGGTCTTCAGGAGTATTTAAAACAATACCCGGTAAACTTCTTACTTGCTTGGTCCAGTAAGTTTGTAAATAACGTAAGCGTTCTTCCTTTCGTTTGGCACCAATCTTTGCATAATAATCGGCTGCGTTTGCTATTGCTAAATCCGTATGCACGGGAATTGTTCCTGTATGATTAAGACGGGAAATGTCAGTTGATTCCTTTGGACTCTCAGCCATAAGCGGCCATACTTTGGATATGTTTTCCTTTCTAACGTATAGCAGACCTGCTCCTAAAGGATTGCTTAACCATTTATGTAAACTTGCGCCGTAATAATCGCAATTCAAGCCTGGGATTTTAAAATCAAGATGCGCAAAAGCATGCGCGCCATCCACCATTACCTGCACGCCCTTTTTATGCGCCATGTCACATATCTTTTTAACCGGAAGGATTTGTCCGGTAATGTTAATCATGTGACACACCATCAGGAGTTTTGTTTTTGGTGTAATAGCATTTTCATACAAGCTTACAATCTCCTCATCTGACTTTGGATGATTGGGTACAGAAATAATCTTATTAACCGTACCGTATCGCTTCGAGACTTGTTCAAACATATCGAGCATGGCACCATAATCTTGTTGCGCCATAATAGCTTCATCACCCGGTTTCCAGTCAAGCCCTGCGATAATCATATCCAGCGACTCGGTAGTGTTACGTGTAATGATGAGTTCTTCCGTTGTACAACCTGCAATATCAGCCAGTTTTTGCGTCATGGCTTTTTTGTTATCGTATTGTACAGTGCGCATGTAATAAGCGCCTTGCAAATTTATTTCACGCAAATGTGAAATGTACTTTTCAAGCACTTCTTCAGGCTGAATACAATAATATCCGTTTTCGAGATTAATGTATTCAGGTTTTAATTTATATCCACTGCGGATTTGCAACCAAAAATCTTCATCACTTGCAAGTTGATAAGCAGGAACAGTTTCGTATTTAGAAATTAATTTTTCAAGGATAGGAAAACTGATTAAGCTGCCTGTTCCAAGTAAAGATGACTTTAAAAATTCTCTTTTATTCATATTCTTCTTTATATTAATATATACAATCCGATAGAATTATTGATACACAGAATCCATTCTTACAATTTTTATGAATCGCTTTTTGTAATATGGTGACGTTGCGTACGAAGTGATGATAATTCCATTTGCTTTTTTTCCTGAAGAAGAATGAATGAATTTCATTTCTTCACCGGGTTTTGACAAAACAATTCCAACATGTCCCGGTTTACGTACCTTCACATTTGTGCCGGTAAAAACAATAATATCTCCCGGGCGCGCCGAATCAGGGGGAATAATTTTTCCTTGTTTTTCATAATCCATACTGGCACGGGGAACTTTTATATTATAATGTCCGAAAACATAATACACAAAACCTGAGCAGTC
>CAYQDP010000368.1:0-3485 GCA_964416235.1 uncultured Flavobacteriaceae bacterium
TTTAATGGTATGAGCTACCATGAGTGATTCATCGAGTGGTTTCATCAGGACATCAATCTTTGCTTTATCCAATGCTGATTCAATCCAGTGTTCTTCTTCCCGCCTGGTAAATATTAAGGGCATGCGTTTTTTTATGTTATGGATTTTTGCCATTAATGGATTTGCTTCTGTTGTGATGATAGAAAAGGTGGTGTTTATTTCTCCGGTTCCTTCATTAATCCATTCATCATAAACTCCTCCTAAACTAAAAACCTCTTCGTCTTTTAAATGGATGAAGTAAGGGTATTTGTTTTTGTTCACGTCACGCCATTCAAAAAAACCGGTTACGGGTATTAAGCATCGTTTATTCTCTATCACTTTTTTGAAACTTATTTTTTCGTGAATAGTTTCGGCTTTTGCATTTAAAGTATAACTAGCGTAATCTCTGGCTTTTTCTTCATCTTTTATAAAGTTCGGCACCAACCCCCAATTCGCAAATGAGATTGTATCTTGTTGTTCCGATTTAATTATAGCCATAACAGGATAAGCAAAACCGCTAATGTAATTTGCAGCTAAGCGTTTATCAAGTCTTACTTTATCTAATTTTTTATTGTTGTATCTCTCTTGAAGAATCCTGATTTCCTTTTTGTTCGCAACAGTGAAACACATGTTTAGATATTTAAATGCTTAATATCAAATATAGTAAATATATGATGCTTGGGATGCTATATTTCGTAGCAATAAACGCGTTTTTCTCTCATTACATTTATTGGATGAAAGAGATTTATGAGGATTTAGAGTTGGTTTTAAAATTACCGAAGAATAAACGCCCATATATAGGTATATTGTTTCAATCAGAATATAAAGCCTCCTACATTAATCAGTATTGGGTAAATGAATTTGGCGGACAAGATTACAAATTGGTTATTGAACTGCATCCGGGTATATTATCTGTTTCATTAGTCAATAAGCGCTTAATGTTGTTTTACTGTTATGAGGTAAAAAGGTTTGATGCAGAAAAGCTGAAAAAATTTCTTGAAGCAGTACGTGGCAATACCGTCAACTTTGGACATGTACTTCTCAAAAACGACAAGCATTATCCGGCACGAACTATGACGGACATGAAAATATGGGTTTTGGAAGTCACTAAAATTGAATTTTATCACGAACAAAGCATGTAAGCCAATAACTCCCAAAAAACCTTAAACACTCGTTTTTGGAATAAAAGTTCTCCTTTTTTGTATCTTTTTGGTAGCTTACTGAATTGTATATGCCGAAAGAGTTCTACACACCTATATGGAGATTGAAAATGAGCAGCAAATAATAGAGAAGGCCAAAGAAAATCCTGCCGGCTTCGAACCTCTTTATACTGCGTATTATGAGCGGATATTACGTTTTGTGTATAAGCGAATGGAGGATTTAGAGGATAGTAGAGATGTTACGGCTATGGTTTTTTCTAAAGCGCTAAGCAACATTGGTAAGTATCAGTATCAAGGACTCCCATTCTCGAGTTGGTTGTATCGCATCGCTATTAATGAGGTTAATTTATTTTATCGCCGCACTAAAAAAGCCCGTATTATCAGTTTAGACGAAAGAGGGCTGAAAGGAATAGTGGATGAGGCTGATGGATTAAGCAATGAAGACGCAGCGGCTTTAAAAAAGGCACTCATGTACTTGTCGGAGGAAGAATTACTCATTATTGAACTCCGTTTTTTTGAGGAAAGACCTTTTTCACAAGTAGCACAAATTTTAGATATAACAGAGAATAACGCGAAAGTAAAAACATATCGGATATTGGATAAACTTAGAAAAGTGTTTACACAAATTGCATGATGAGTGTAAAATAAATTGAAAGACATGAAGAATTACAAAATAATTGAAAACCGTCCGGAACTCACCCCTGAACAAATTTCTCAGGGAATGAATTTCGCCGCTGTAAAGAGTGGTGCTACCGGAGCAGGCAAAGCTTTTATTAAAACAGCCTCGCTGAAAGGTATAGTTATTAAAAGCGTTATCGCTATAGCAGTATTAAGTACAACAACTCTTATATGCTATAAAATAAAAACCTCAGATGCTGAAGTAAAGAATAACAACACTGAAAATGTATTAAGTGCTACTAGCGATAACACAAATACAATGGCTTCTAAAAAGCAAGCACCACAAATATTCACAGGTGATACAACGATTGAGCCTGAACAGAAGGGACCAGAGCAACATTCGGAAGAAAAAAAATCGGTAGTTCACCCAGTAACTGTGAATAGTTTCGAAACACCGACTCATCAAGTTAGCGATGCGGTTCTTGTTAAAGATTCAATTCAAAAGCAAGAGCAAAATAACACCAAATACACCGTTAGCGAGCCGTTTAAACCAAGTCCGAACGCAAAATGTGTTTTACTCAGTATGGATGCGCTAGATAATATGGGGTCAGCTGTTCCTTCACCAATTACAATGAATTGCAATGCCTGTGAGTTTGGATACATTAGTACGAGTGAATTGGAGAAGCGTTCTCAACTCAAGATGGTTTGGCTTTCGGTAAAAGTAGATGGTAAATCAAAATTTAATCTGGAGAGTGAGTTGAAAAATATCAGTTTAATTAAAGGTTCAGATAACAAACATCTGCATCCAGTTGCTATTGGTATTGGAGCACCCTCAGGTAATTCAGGTGAGGGAAAGTTTATAAGTGATAAGTTTCGGGCAATTGATTTAAAAATTATTTTTAATAAGCAAGTAGATGTTTATTTGTTTTTTGAGG
This sequence comes from uncultured Flavobacteriaceae bacterium, assembly GCA_964416235.1. Lineage (GTDB taxonomy): Bacteria > Bacteroidota > Bacteroidia > B-17B0 > Aurantibacillaceae > JAHEYG01. Next base: position 2,732 of record CAYQDP010000368.1, read on the forward strand.
AAGCGTCTCTTGGTGATAAAATTATATTTGATGATTTTATACAAGCTCAGATAGAGGAGTAGGTGTGAACTCCCTCTTTCATAACGTGAAATCTCCCCTTTGGTGGGGAGATGCTCACGGATTAAATTAAAAATTTCGCCAAAAAATGAACCGTTAGCCGAAGTAAGTGTACTACTCGTTAATAATGAATCTGAAAATATTTTTACCGTAATGTATCTTTTAATAATCTCGACATTATACAAACAATGAAAAAACATCTGATAGTAATTTTAATGAGTGTAATAGGTGTTGTAGCCTCTGCGCAAAATTCCATAAAAGGTATAGTAACCGATTCAACTCAAGCTCCAATTCCGTTTTGCGCTATGGCATTATTAAATGCTTCGGATAGCAGTTTGGTAAAAGGAAACATCAGTAATGATAAAGGCGAGTATGTTTTTGAAAATATAAAAAGTGGAAATTATTGCATAAAATTCACCAGTGTTGGTTATAAGGTGTGTTTTACAAATCCGGTTACTATTGATTCACTTTCTCAAATTGTTTTGCCTGCTCAATCATTAAAACCTGAAGGTGTTAATCTGAAAGAAGTTTCTGTTGCAGTTTATAAGCCTGCCGTTGAGTTTAAGAAAGGTATGGTGGTAATGAATGTGGAAGATGATATATTGGCAAGAGGAAACACAGTGCTAGATTTATTAAAGCGTTTACCGGGTGTTATTATCGATCCGCAAAATAACATTTCTATTAATGGTGTTGGAGG
>CAYQDP010000369.1:0-3484 GCA_964416235.1 uncultured Flavobacteriaceae bacterium
CATACAATATTGCACCAAAGCTAAGTGCACGTGTAAACATTGCTGCTCCATTTCCTGCGCTAATTACACAAATGATTGCGAATGCAACGGCCGCATAAAAACCAATCTTATAAAATTTCTCTGATTTAGAAGAGCTATACGCAATAAATCCTGCCAATGAAGTAATCAGTAACAAGAAATAAATAATTGTACCCGTGCTGAAACCCATTCCAATTGAATTGGTAAAATAAACCTCTGTATCAGAAAGAAACATTACAATTTTAGGAATGATAAGCGACTGCACCGTTCCTAGTATCAGAACGGAAATCGTACCGGCAATAAAGAAACTCTTCCAGGTAAATGTGTATTTTTTATAGTAATAAATAAAACAAATAGCAGGAATAACAAGTAAGTTCAATAAATGGACCCCAATGGATAATCCCATCAAATAAGAAATTAAAACAATCCAACGTAAAGCCCCAACAGGATCGTTGGTATCTTCTTCATCCCATTTTAAGATGGCCCAAAACACCACTGCTGTAAAGAATGCCGACATCGCGTAAACCTCGCCTTCAACAGCAGAAAACCAAAACGAATCTGAAAATGTATAAGCTAAAGCGCCAATTGCTCCTGCGCCTAAAACAGCCCATTGCTTTCCTTGGATAAACTCTTCCCCCTTTTTAACAATTGCTTTGAAGGCTAGACGGGTAATGCTCCAGAAAAGGAATAAAATGGTAAACGAACTGCAAAGTGCCGACATAATATTTATCATCATTCCGGCATTAGCGGGATCGTTACCTCCAAATAAGGCAAAGAAACGACCGATTAAAAGGAAAAATGGAGCTCCGGGAGGGTGACCAACTTCCAATTTATAGGCACAGGCAATGTACTCGCCGCAATCCCAAAAACTGGCTGTGGGTTCTATGGTTCTTACATAGGTAAAAGTTGCTACGGCAAAAACCAGCCATCCCAAAATATTATTTAATTTTTTAAAATCAGACGTCATATTGTAAAAAGGTAAGTTGCGAAGTTAATAAAATGCCATTTACAGGCTAGAAATAAACGTTGATTTTTTTTCAAATATTATTTGCGTAAACAGAAAATTTGTTAATTTTGCACACGCTTTAAAAAGCACGGTACTGTCCGATGGTGTAACTGGCAACACGTCTGATTTTGGTTCAGAAGAGTCTAGGTTCGAAACCTAGTCGGACAACTAATAAACCAGGAAAAATCGCCCCAAAAAGGCGATTTTTTTTATTTACAATGGTTGATAAGTTTCGAGAACCTGAATGGCGGCGATTGCGTATAATTGAATGTCACAAACAATTCTACAAAAACGCACTATGAAGCTTTTCAAACTTACTTCATTCATTGTTCTGTTATTTATTTTCAATTGCATTAATGCCCAGAACTTAGACTTTGATTTCATTAAAAACTGCATTAACTATTCTGATGAAGAGTTAATACAGAATCTCACCCCTAAAGGATTTCGTTTAATTACCAAGGAACATAAAAATTTAGGCGATAAGCTCATCAATAAATCCGACTATTATTCTAATAAATCAAGTAATGAAGCTACTGTTGAAGGAACAACCGAAACAGCCATATTTTTTAATGGTAAACGATCAAAAAAGACGGTATTTATTTCATTCACACAAAATCAATCGTTCAATAATTTCAATAACCTTGAAGATGAAATAAAAAAGAATTTGAAAAAAGAAGGTGTTTTTCAGAGTGAAAAATACGAGTCGAGCATTTTAAAATTTTCGAATGGCGAAGTATTATATTATTTATTTAAAGAAGAAGACACCTATTATATCATCATTGCCAATTCTCCTTTAGAAGAGACCTACTTCAAAGGCTAAAACAAAAAAGCCCTCAAGATAAGAGGGCTTTTTTGTTTTAATTCGGTTTATTCATTTCCACTGTCGTTATTACTTTGTATTCCTTTCTCAGGATGTTCGGGATCAAAGATAATATCGTAGAAATTAGATCCTTTATGATAAGAGATTGTTAATACAGATTTCTTATCCCACTCTGCAACCGGAGTTTTTGTCATGTTTGTGATAGTTTTATAACACGAGCTAAATGTTTTTACTTTCCATTTAGCTTCATTGTTTTTCGGATGCCATCTTGCAAAATACAACTTAGACTCCTTCTCCTTACCACATGTATTTAAACGTTTGTTATATGCTTCAACTAGAATTAACATATAAATTGAATCTCCAACTTGCTTTTCGAATAACACCATTTTAGTTTCAGGATCTATTATAGAAGAATCATTAAAACACTTTGTTAAGTTGGTATCTTTATTCACAATATTGATACAAAGTTTCCATCTCTCACCTGCCTTTTTAGGCTTACGATTCTTGATGTAAAAAACCTGGTCTCTTTTTTTCATGGTCTTTACAAAAGCTACGCGTATAGAGTCATTGCGTTTCTTTACATCTTTAAAATAAGTGGTTTTACCTGTTACAGGATCTGTTTCCGACTCAGGGGGTAATTGATATTCCAATGCTGCTGATGCAGTCATACCCTCATACAAAGCGTAACCCATTACAGAATCAACACTTGGTCTTTCGGCTGTTTCAGACGTTTTGGTAGGATCAATTTTCTTTCCTTTTTGTGCATTGGCAATAATAGCCAATGACAGGAAACATAACACTAATAATCTCTTTATCATAACTAAGGGTTTATGTTATACAATATTAAAAACTTTGTTGCATAGGTTAACATACAAGTTTGATGCAGTTATTAGTCAACAAATGTTAATTTAATCATAACTTCAAAAATACACCTGTTTAAAATACTATATCTTATTGATTATCTGCGGCTAAGAACAAACATGACTCGGATTTACATTATATAAATAAACTGTTTAAATAGGCCGGCACCCTTAATAAACGACTTCCGTACCAACTAAACATTTCTCCATCTACTATTTTTACTCTGCCTTTTCCAAACAAATCCTCAAATTCATTTATGTGTTTATCCGAAAAGGGGAAAGGCTCTGTTGAAAGCAATACTAAATCCGGATTTAGCGATTTTATTTCTTGAACATCGGTAACCGGATAGCGTTCTTTTTCAGCGAATACATTAATCATCCCCGCGGAATTTATAATTGAATGAATAAACGTATTGGAAGCAGCAACCATCAATGGATTGTGCCACATCAGATAAACAACCTTCTTGTTTTTGAGATGTGTATTATTCACCAGCGAAAATTTCTTCTGAGTTTGATCCGATAATATGGCTGCTTCCGATTTTTTCCCTGATAATTCACCAATTGATTCTATCATTCTTAATGCATCATCAATCGTATAAATATCACTCATCCATACATTAAATTCTTTACGTAATTCTTCGATTTGTGTTTTGTCGTTTTCTTCTTTATTTCCAATAATCAAATCAGGTTTTAATGAACGTATCTTTTCCAGATTCAATTGCTTGGTCCCGCCTATTCTTTCAATGCGCTCAAACATCTCTTTTGGATGAATGCAAAACT
>CAYQDP010000370.1:0-3480 GCA_964416235.1 uncultured Flavobacteriaceae bacterium
TGGATGGACAGATGTAGACGTAATCATCACTATGCCTTCAGTAATGGGTAAAGTAGGTGCTTTAGGTCGTGTGTTAGGCCCTCGTGGTTTAATGCCAAACCCAAAAACCGGTACCGTAACCATGGAAGTTGGTAAGGCCGTTCAGGATTCAAAAGGCGGAAAAATTGACTTTAAAGTTGATAAAGCAGGTATTATTCATACAAGCGTAGGTAAAGTATCTTTCGATGCACAAAAAATCGAAGAGAACGCTAATGAAGTTATTCAAGCTATCATCAAATTAAAGCCATCAAGCGCAAAAGGTACCTACATGAAGTCGGTAACTATGAGCAGCACTATGAGCCCGGGCATTATCATTGATACTAAATTATTCAACTAATAAAAAATCGCATGAATAAAGAGCAAAAATCGAAAATGATAGATGAGTTAGTGGAAAAATTAAACGCTAACAACAAAATCTATTTAGCAGATTGTTCATCGTTGACAGTTGAAAAAGTAAATGCTTTCCGTAAGGTTTGTTTTGAAAAGAAAGTAAGCATCACTGTAGTTAAAAACACATTGCTTAAAAAAGCAATTGAGCGTGCTAACGACAGCAAATTAGCTGATTTAATTCCTGCATTAAAAGGAGAAACAGCTTTAATGTTTACCGAAACTTCAAACGCTCCTGCAAAGGCGATTAAAGAATTCCGTAAAAAGGATTCTAAACCGGCTTTAAAAGCAGCTTACGTTGAAGAAACAGTTTATATCGGAGATGCACAATTAGATGCTTTGGCTTCATTGAAGTCGAAGAACGAATTAATCGGCGACATCGTTATGTTATTACAATCACCTATCAAACGTGTATTAGGTGGCTTGGAAAACAAAAAAGGTGGCGACGAAGCAACTGCGGCGTAATCGTTAACAAAAACAATTATCAAAAAGAACAAAAACAAAACAATCAATTATTAAAAATTTAAAACCATAATAAAATGGCAGACGTAAAATCAATAGCTGAAACACTTGTTAACTTAACAGTGAAAGATGTACAAGAATTAGCAAAAATATTAAAAGACGATTACGGTATCGAACCGGCTGCTGCAGCTGTAGTAGTTGCAGGTGGTGGTGCTGCAGGTGGCGATGCTGCTGCTGCAAAAACTGCATTCGACGTAATTTTAACTGATGCTGGCGCTGGTAAATTAGGCGTAGTAAAAGTTGTTAAAGATTTAACAGGACTTGGCTTGAAAGAAGCTAAAGACTTAGTAGACGGTGCTCCTAAAGCAGTAAAAGAAGGTATTGCGAAGGAAGAAGCTGAATCTATTAAGAAAGCTTTAGAAGAAGCTGGTGCTAAAGTTGAAATTAAGTAATTAATTACATAACAAGGAAAAGGCCATAATTTATGGCCCTTTCCTGTTTGTATTTATTTCAACCCGTACTTTGGTTCTTTAATCTTTAACTAACTTAACTTTAAATAACTTGGCTGCAACAGTAAAAAATAAAACGAGAATTAATTTCTCATCCAATAAGTTTCCAATTGAGTATCCCGACTTTTTGGACATTCAGGTTAAATCTTTCCAGGATTTTTTCCAGTTAGAAACCACACCTGAGAACCGTAAAAAAGAAGGCTTGTTTAAAGTGTTTGCCGAAAATTTTCCTATTTCGGATGCACGTAACAACTTCGTTTTAGAGTTTAAAGATTATTATATCGATCCGCCTCGCTACTCAATTGATGAGTGTATCGAGCGTGGATTAACGTACAGTGTGCCTTTAAAGGCAAAATTATATTTGTACTGTACCGATCCTGAACATGAAGATTTCGAACCCATTATGCAAGACGTATACTTGGGAACAATTCCTTACATGACACCGAAAGGTTCTTTCGTAATCAATGGTGCTGAAAGGGTAATTGTATCTCAGTTACACCGTTCACCGGGCGTGTTCTTCGGACAAAGCCGTCACGCAAATGGAACAAAATTATATAGTGCACGTGTTATCCCTTTCAAAGGTTCGTGGATAGAATTTGCTACCGATATCAATAACGTAATGTATGCTTACATCGATCGTAAGAAAAAGTTACCGGTAACAACTTTATTACGCGCTATCGGTTTTGAAAGCGATAAACAAATTTTAGAAATATTTGGTTTAGCTGACGAAGTAAAAGTTAGTAAAGCCGGTTTAAAACGTGAAGTAGGTCGTCGTTTAGCGGCACGTGTTTTAAAAACCTGGTTAGAAGATTTCGTAGATGAGGATACCGGAGAAGTGGTGTCTATCGAACGTAATGAGGTTATCTTAGACCGTGAAACTATTTTAGAAGATGCACACATCGATTTAATTGCTGATGCAGGAGTAAAATCAATTATCTTACACAAAGAAGATATTAATACTGCTGACTTCGCGATTATCTACAATACTTTACAGAAGGATTCAACCAATTCTGAAAAAGAAGCGATTGAATACATCTACCGTTTATTACGTAACGCAGAACCACCAGATGAAGAAACCGCTCGTGGTGTTATCGACAAGTTATTCTTCTCTGATAAACGTTACGATTTAGGAGAAGTAGGTCGTTACCGTATTAACAAAAAATTAGGAATCGATATCCCAATGAACATCCGTGTTCTTACGAAGGAGGATATGATCCTAATCATTAAATATTTGATCGAATTAATTAACTCTAAAACAGATGTGGATGATATCGATCACTTAAGTAACCGTCGTGTACGTACCGTAGGTGAGCAGCTTTACTCTCAATTTGGTGTAGGTTTAGCTCGTATGGCGCGTACAATTCGTGAGCGTATGAACGTTCGCGATAACGAGGTGTTTACTCCAACTGATTTGATTAATGCTAAAACATTATCGTCAGTTATTAACTCATTCTTTGGTACTAATCAGTTATCTCAGTTTATGGATCAAACCAATCCATTATCAGAGATTACTCACAAACGTCGTTTATCGGCACTCGGGCCAGGAGGTTTATCTCGTGAGCGCGCAGGTTTCGAGGTACGTGACGTTCACTACACGCACTACGGTCGTTTATGTACAATTGAAACACCGGAAGGACCAAACATTGGTTTGATTTCTTCATTATGTGTGTACGCTAAAATTAACAAGTTAGGATTTATTGAAACGCCATACCGTCCGGTTAAAGAAGGTAAGATTGAAGTAAATAAACCAATTGTTTATTTAACAGCTGAAGAAGAAGATCAAAAGAACATTGCTCAAACCAGCGCTGAAATTGACGAAAAAGGAAACTTGATTGGCAAGAAAGTGGTTGCGCGTTATGAAGGTGATTTCCCGGTATTAGAGCCTGAGAAAATTCACTTAATGGACATCGCTCCAAACCAAATTGCTTCAATCGCTGCTTCGTTAATTCCATTCCTAGAGCATGATGATGCTAACCGTGCGTTAATGGGATCAAACATGCAACGTCAGGCGGTTCCTTTAATGCGTCCACAAGCGCCAATCGTTGGTACTGGTATTGAAGGTACTGTTGCTCGCGATTCACGT
>CAYQDP010000371.1:0-3478 GCA_964416235.1 uncultured Flavobacteriaceae bacterium
AGTTTTAGCGGTTGATTCACTATACGGTTTTCCAAATGAATATTCAGATTGACCGGAGCTGTCGTAATAACTGATATTACCAACTTTGTCATTTAATCCGTAATACACAATACTTGCATAAGCTTGCTTGGTGATTTTTTCCAAATCGCTTAAGGCACCTGTACTCACTTTTCCGAATACAATTTCTTCTGCCACACGTCCACCTAACGCTGCGCACATTTCATCCATAATTTGATCAGCAGTAGTAATCTGACGTTCTTCCGGTAAATACCAGGCAGCGCCTAAAGAACGTCCGCGTGGCACAATCGTCACTTTTACCAACGGTGAAGCATGCTCCAACATCCAGCTAACCGTGGCATGCCCTGCTTCATGGAATGCAATCACACGTTTTTCATGTGGCGTAATGATTTTATTTTTCTTTTCAAGACCTGCGATGATTCTATCTACTGCATCCAAGAAATCTTGTTTAGTAACTTGTTTCTTATTAGCACGAGCTGCAATTAAAGCCGCCTCATTACAAATGTTTGCGATATCAGCGCCACTAAATCCGGGAGTTTGACGTGCCATAAATTCAACATCTACACTCTCATCAATTTTAATGCGTTTTAAATGCACTTTAAAGATTTGCTGACGTTCGATTACATCCGGCATATCTACATAAATCTGACGATCGAAACGACCTGCGCGTAATAAAGCGCGGTCTAATATATCTGCACGGTTGGTAGCGGCTAAAATAATAACACCACTATTAGTTCCGAAACCATCCATCTCAGTTAATAACTGATTTAAGGTATTCTCACGTTCATCGTTAGCACCCGCTGAAATACTTTTTCCACGAGCACGACCAATCGCATCAATCTCATCAATGAAAATGATACAAGGCGCTTTTTCTTTCGCGTTCTTAAATAAATCTCTAACCCTCGACGCACCTACCCCAACAAACATTTCCACAAAATCGGAACCTGACAAAGAGAAGAAAGGTACTTTCGCTTCACCGGCAACGGCTTTTGCCAATAAAGTTTTACCGGTACCCGGAGGTCCTACTAATAAGGCTCCTTTCGGAATTTTTGCCCCTAGGTCGGTATACTTTTTCGGATTCTTTAAAAAGTCTACAATCTCCTTAATCTCAATTTTTGCACCTTCCAACCCTGCTACATCATCAAAAGTGATGTTTACGTTTGTGTCTTTATCAAATAAAACTGCTTTTGATTTCCCAATGTTAAAGATTTGACCGGGACCACCTGAACCGCCACTCATACGACGCATCATAAATAACCAAAGTACAACCATGATTAAAATTGGGGCAATCCAGGTCATTTCATTCATCCAGTTGGTTTCTTCGATAGAATGAGGATACACACGACGCTCCTTTGCAATCTGAGCCTCATCTTGCACCTTTTCAATACGACGTAAGAAATCATCTACGGATGAAACTGTAAGTACGAAATGTGGTCCGCGGAACTTCTTATCGGTAAAATAAGCACGACCGGTGTTAGGATCTTTATAACGATCAAGAGTTACAAGACTATCCACATTAATGTATACTCTCGCGTACTTTTCGTTTACGATATCAATGTTTAACACATCGCCTTTAGCCAACATCTCCTGCTCGAATTTCACCTGACTGATTTCGATAGCACGTGAAGAAAAATTAGTGCCGAAGAAAGTAATGAAAAGCAATCCAACGATTACCAGACCATAAATCCAGTAAAAATTATTACCGCTATTACTACTTTTATTGGAACCGGAATTCGACTGTTTGGAAAATTTTTCTTTCATTTTCTCAAACTGCTTCCGTCTCTCCTCTTCCTGATTGTTAGACTGGTTATCCGATTGGTGATTGCTATTATCTGTATTTTTTATTTCGTCGCTCATTGTATAGTATCTTAAAATTAAGCTGTTGTTATTTCAGCATCCGCCCACAAAGCTTCCAAATTATAGTAATCTCTTACTTCTTTCTGAAATACATGAGCAACAATATTTATGTAATCAATTAAAATCCATTCCGAATTTTCATAACCCTCAGCATGGAAAGGTTTTTCTCCAGTTTTCTTTCTTACAATCTCTTCAATAGAATCAGCAATTGCTTCCACGTGTGTTTTGCTATCTGCATCACAAATAACAAAGAAATCGCACACACTGTTCTCTACATCCGATAAATTTATTATAGTGATGTTTTTTGCTTTCTTCTCTTGCATTCCGTCAATAATAGCATCCAGCAAATTGGTTGTTTGCTCAGCAGTGGCAGATTTTTTAGGGCGTTTCGATTTTTTCTTCTTTTCAGAATTAGCGATAAGGTTCGCTTGCTTTGTCATTACATCCTTTTCCTTAACAGGCTTTTTAGATGCCGCTTTTTTAACCGGTTTCTTTTTCCCACCTACAGATAATGATGTACGCTTTTTTGCCGGCTTTGCCGAAGATTTTTTGGCTGATTTGGCAGCCGATTTTTTTACAATTTTTTTAGCCATAAAGGATATTAAATACTTAGCTTTATTTGCTTACTTTATCTAAGTTTGCACTAACCAACAAAATTAACCTTTTTGGCTTAATGGCAACACTTTTTATAGGGCAAAACAAAGTTTTTTTACCTGAAACAGATAGTACCAATTCTTATGCCATTAGCTTGTTAAAGAACGTTAACTGTCCGGAAGGAACTGTTGTTTACACCCACAATCAAACCGCAGGAAGAGGACAAAGAGGTAATGGTTGGATTGCAGATCCCACTCTCAATATCACACTATCCTTAGTTATAAAGCCTGTTTTTTTAGCACCGAAAAACGCATTTTATCTAAGTAAAATTACGGCTTTGGCACTATATGACGTATTGACGGAAATATTAGCCGATGGTCAATTTGACATAAAAATTAAATGGCCAAATGACATACTTGTGAATAGTAAAAAAATTGCCGGTGTTTTAATCGAAAACAGTTTTAGCGAACAACAAATTAACTGGAGTGTTATTGGCCTCGGTTTAAATGTGAAGCAAACTTATTTTGGTTCCTTAAATAAAAGCGCCACTTCTTTGGCTTTATTAGGAAACGATGAATCAAATCCTGATTTAATCAGCGAAAAATTCTTCGTGTTTTTTGAAAAATGGTATTTAAAATTAAAACAAAACAAGCTTACTGAAATTAGCGATAGTTACCACCTTCATCTGTTCGGAATAATGCAATTAATGCGTTTTAATTGTAATTACGAAGAATTTAAGGCTACTGTAAAAGGTGTAAACGAGCAAGGTTTACTACAATTGGTTCATGAGAATGGTGAAGAGAAAAGCTACGACATCAAAAGTTTAAGCTTTATCATCCATTCCTAATAACTCCTTTGTATTTTTAAGTTTGTAATGCATGTCGAGTGAGAAATCAGAATCGAGAGCATCATTCTTCACATAATAGAATAACAGAAATACTTTTTGGAGAGTACTTGTTGCAGCTTCGCTCCTATCGGTAGCCATATACATTAATGCTTTTTCATACAA
>CAYQDP010000372.1:0-3457 GCA_964416235.1 uncultured Flavobacteriaceae bacterium
CATAACTTAATCCCCAATTGGTTGTTTTCGGATTGAAAAGTACTTCCAATCCAAACTTAGACAAACGCGCTTCAATATAACGAGGTGCCGCAGCACTGTCGCCCGTTAGAATGTTACCCCAGTTACCCTGACAATCGATTAACAAATCTTTTTGTCCCATGGTTACCAAAGCATCACCGATACTTGCATCACCATGCGGGTGATATTTCATGGTGTTACCAATAAGATTCGCAACCTTATTATAACGACCATCTTCCAGTTCCCACATGCTATGTAAGATACGGCGTTGTACCGGTTTTAGTCCGTCTTCAATAGCCGGAACCGCACGCTCTAATATTACATAAGAGGCATAATCAATAAACCAATTCTTAAACATTCCCGATACGTGTCTAATGCTATCCACATTATTGTGCGTATCTATTGGCTCTGCGCCGGGAATAGGCATTAAAGGCAGCTCGTTGTTTTCCTTCTGTGAGTCCTTATTATCTTTTTTCTTTGCCATAATTATCCTAAAGTTCTTTTACTTATTTCACTAACTCTTCTTCTACATCAACTTCAACGCGTAAGTTTTCAATAATGAATTCCTGACGCTCCTGGGTATTTTTACCCATATAATAATTTAATAATTGCTGAATGGACGCTTGCTGATCTAACAACACCGGTTCCAAACGAATATCTTTTCCGATAAAATGCTTGAATTCATCAGGAGAAATTTCTCCTAAACCTTTAAATCGAGTAATCTCCGGTTTTGGTCCAAGTTTTGCAATGGCAGCTTTACGCTCTTCATCACTATAGCAATAAGCTGTTTCTTTTTTATTACGTACGCGGAACAATGGCGTTTGTAATATATAAACGTGACCGTTTTTTACAAGATCAGGAAAGAATTGCAAGAAGAACGTTAACAGCAATAGACGAATATGCATACCATCCACATCGGCATCAGTTGCAATAACCACATTGTTGTAACGTAAATCATCCAATCCTTCTTCAATATTTAAAGCAGCCTGAAGTAAATTAAATTCTTCATTCTCATAAACTACTTTTTTACCCAAGCCAAAACAATTTAAAGGCTTTCCCTTTAAACTAAATACTGCTTGCGTATTTACGTCGCGGGTTTTAGTAATGGAGCCGCTCGCTGAATCACCCTCACAAATAAAAATAGTTGTTTCGTGTGCACGAGGATTTTTAATATCATCTAAATGAACACGGCAATCGCGTAATTTTTTATTGTGCAAGCTTGATTTCTTAGCGCGCTCGCGTGCTAATCTTTGAATTCCCGAAAGTTCCTTACGTTCACGCTCGTTCGCTAAAATTTTTGCCTCTATAGCTCGTGCGGTTTCAGGATTTTTATGCAAGTAATTATCTAATTGTTGCTTGATAAAATCGCCAACAAACGAACGCATCGATTGTCCGCCCGGTGCAATTTCCTGTGAACCCAATTTAGTTTTTGTTTGGGATTCGAAAACCGGCTCCTGAACTTTTACTGAAATGGCGGCGATAATAGATTTACGAACATCAGTTGGATCAAAATCCTTCTTAAAGAATTCACGAATAGTTTTCACAACAGCTTCACGATATGCTGCCTGATGTGTACCACCTTGCGTTGTATACTGACCATTAACGTAACTATAATATTCCTCCGAGAAATGTTCGTTACTATGCGTCATAGCGATTTCTATATCCTCACCCTTTAAGTGAATGATAGGATACAAAATTTCCCCGGAAATATTTTTCTCTAATAAATCCTTTAAACCGTTTTCTGATTTGTATTCGGCGCCGTTAAAATAAAGCGTTAATCCTGTATTTAAGAATGCATAATTCCAAATCATACGATCGATATACTCGTGCACGAAATGGTATTTTTTAAAAATGGTATCATCTGGTCTGAATTCAACATAAGTTCCATTAGGTTCATCAGACTTAGAAAGTTTGTGTTCCTTAATTATTTCACCTCTTGTAAACTCAACTGTTTTGCATTGACCATCACGATAAGAAGTCACTTTAAATGCAGTTGATAAAGCGTTCACTGCTTTTGTACCTACTCCATTTAACCCAATTGATTTCTTGAATGCTTCACTGTCGTACTTGCCTCCGGTGTTGATTTTAGAAACTACATCCACTACTTTTCCGAGAGGAATACCGCGACCATAATCACGAATGGAAACACTTCCTTCCTTCACATTTACCTCAATTTTCTTTCCTGCTCCCATCATAAACTCATCGATGGAGTTATCCATTACCTCTTTAATAAGAACATAAATTCCATCGTCAAAAGCTGAACCATCTCCTAACTTCCCGATGTACATACCGGGACGCATACGAATGTGTTCTTTCCAGTCGAGCGACTTAATACTATCTTCGTTATAACTTCCTGCTTGTTTTGCCATGTTCTATTTCAAGTTTCTTGTTTTTAATTTCTAGTTTATTTCAGTCCGATTTAAAGTTCATGGTTAAGAAACCAGAAACTTCAAACCCGAAATAATTAAATTCCATCTCCGTCTAATAAATTCCCTAATCCGCCCAATATACTTCCTTCTTCACGTTTTCTTCCTATACCACCGCCGTAAGATAAAATTCTTCCTGCTAAACGGCTGATTGGTAAAGACTGAAGCCATACTTTACCCGGACCGCGAAGCGTTGCATAAAACAAACCTTCACCACCGAATATAACGTTCTTCACCCCTTTCACAAATTGAATATCGTAATCGACAGTTTGAGTAAATGCAACTAAACATCCTGTATCTACTTTTATTAATTCACCGGGTTGCAAATCCTTTTCTATGATGTAACCGCCACTATGAACAAAAGCCATTCCATCACCTTCTAATTTTTGCATGATGAATCCTTCACCACCAAACAAACCGGTTCCTAATTTCTTTTGAAATTCAATTCCGATATCAACACCCTTTGCCGCACATAAAAAACTATCCTTCTGACAAATAATTTTTCCGCCGAGTTGTGCTAAATTCATCGGAATGATTTTTCCTGTGTAAGGTCCCGCAAATGTTACCTGACGTTTTTGATTTGAAACGTTTGAGTAAACTGTCATGAATAAATTTTCGCCGGTTAACAAACGCTTACCGGCAGTAAATAATTTACCCATAAAACCACCTTGATTACTACCGTCACCAAACATGGTTTGCATTTCGATGCCTTCTGTCATCATCATAAAACTTCCGGGCTCCGCAATAACTGCTTCTTGCGGATCTAATTCAATCTCCACGCATTGTAATTCTTCGCCTGAAATCTTGTAATCTATTTCGTGATTTTTCATTTATTATTTCTTATTTCTAGTTAGTTGTTTCTGGTTGTTTACCTGATTTGAATTTATTTCCCTTATATACACTACCGTTTAAGTATATAATAAATTTGCTAATTTTAGTTGCAAGTAATAAACACTCCGCATTAATTTCCTCCTGAGTTTTTATATCAATAATATTTCTATCAAGCACTCGGT
>CAYQDP010000373.1:0-3444 GCA_964416235.1 uncultured Flavobacteriaceae bacterium
ACTATTATTTAATGGTTAATGACGCCAACGATACTAAGGCATACGATACCGTGTTTGTTTTTGTTCCCAACCTTAATCAGTTCCAGGCCGGAAAAGACACAGCCTATTGCTTTGGAAGCGCCTCTAATATTATTTTGGGAAGCAGTAACAACGCCACTGCCACAGCCGGGTATACTTTCAGCTGGAGCCCATCAGCAGGCTTAAATAATCCTTCGTCACCCAATCCTGTTGCCAATCCAACAACCTCTACTGTTTATTCGCTTACCATTACTTACGGCGCTTGTTCTGCCATAACAGGAACCGTTGATGTTTCGTTGCTTGCTTTAAACATATACACCACTTTTCATGATACAACTATTTTAGAAGGTCGTACCATTTCATTATATGCAATTTCTCCGGCAACATCATATACATGGTCGCCAAACTATTTTTTACAATATGGAAACACCAATAAGGCCGATGTTTCTCCATTGGTAACAACTACCTATAGTGTTTACGCGCTTAATGAAACTAACGGTTGCATGGGAATGGATACTGTATTAGTACGTGTTACTCCTGATGATGAGTTAATTTTTTATAGTGCATTTACACCAAATGGTGATGGAGATAACGACTACTTCTATATTGGGAACATATTCAAATATCCGAATAACGTTTTGAAAGTTTACAATCGTTACGGACAAGTCATCTTTACATCGGCCGGATACAAAAATGATTGGGATGGCTCCTATCAAGGAAATAAAGTCCCAACCGGAACCTACTTTTATATACTGGACAGCGGTACAGATAAAGGTAAATACACCGGAACCGTTACCATTTTGAGGTAATTTTAACCTTACCCCCCATTTTTTCAACGTTTGTTCCAAAAAAGTTGATATTTTTTTGGAGTACCCCCCTAAAAAACCATACATTTGTGCCGAAATATTGAAATTTTACATTTAACCCCTATAAAAATGAGCACAAGACGAATTTTAGCAATGCAGGACGTAGTAAAACGCGTTCCTGTAAGAATTGAGAAATCAGACAAACCTGTTTCGCAATATTACGGATCCGATGTTTTTGGTTTAGATGCCATGCGCGAATTCCTTTCGGAAGAAGCTTTCGAAAGCATTCAGCAATCCATGAATCAAGGTACTATTGTAGACCGCAAGATGGCCGACCAAGTTGCCGCTTGTATGAAGGCATGGGCACAAAGCAAAGGCGTAACACATTTTACACATTGGTTTCAGCCACTATCAGGGGCTACAGCCGAAAAACATGATGGTTTTTTTGAACCTATTGCAGGCGGACGTGCCATTGAACGCTTCAGCGGAAATGCATTAGTACAACAAGAACCGGATGCTTCTTCATTCCCTAATGGTGGAATCCGTAATACGTTTGAAGCCCGTGGATATACAGCTTGGGATCCTACTTCTCCCGCATTTATTTGGGGACAAACCTTATGTATTCCAACAATTTTTATTTCTTACACTGGAGAATCGTTAGATTTTAAAACGCCATTATTAAAATCGTTGCATGCCGTTGATAAAGCTGCAACAGAAGTTTGTCAGTACTTCGATAAAAACGTTACTAAAGTGGTGGCCACTTTAGGATGGGAACAAGAATACTTTTTAATTGACTCAGCATTGTATAATATCCGTTACGATTTACAACAAACCGGTCGTACTTTATTCGGACACGCACCTGCAAAAGGACAACAATTAGAAGATCATTATTGGGGTTCAATTCCTGAGAGAGTTTCTGCATTCATGCGCGATTTCGAATACGAATCGCATTTATTAGGTATTCCGGTTCGTACGCGTCATAATGAAGTTGCACCTGCTCAATTTGAGTGCGCTCCTGTATTTGAAGAAGCAAATCTTGCGGTTGATCATAATCAATTATTAATGGATGTAATGGAGAAAGTTGCCATTCGTCATAACTTCCGTGTATTATTGCATGAAAAACCATACGCAGGTGTAAACGGAAGTGGTAAGCATAACAATTGGAGTTTAGCAACTAACACCGGAAAGAATTTATTATCTCCCGGTAAAACTCCAAAAACCAATTTACAATTCTTAACCTTCTTCGTTAATACCATTAAAGCGGTTCATGACAATGCCGATTTATTACGTGCATCCATTGCCTCAGCAAACAACGATCACCGTTTAGGGGCAAATGAAGCGCCTCCTGCAATCATGAGTGTATTTTTAGGTGAGCAATTATCAAAAGTATTGGATGATTTAGAGAAGGCTGTTCACAATGGAAAAATGAGTCCGGAGCAAAAAACAGCCTTAAAATTAAACATCGGTAAAATTCCTGATATTTTATTAGACAATACCGATCGTAACCGTACCTCTCCATTCGCTTTCACCGGAAATAAATTTGAATTCCGCGCGGTAGGTTCTTCTGCCAATTGCGGAGGTCCGATGACCGTATTAAACGCTATTGTAGCTGAGCAATTAAATAAATTCAAAAAAGAGGTAGATACTTTAATTGATAAAAAAGTTGAGAAAGACGAAGCTATTTTTCAGGTACTAAAGAAATACATCATTGCCAGCAAAAAAATCCGTTTTGAAGGAAATGGTTACGGTGATGCTTGGAAGGCAGAAGCTAAAAAACGTGGATTAAACAATATTCCTACAACGCCTGGAGCATTAGAAGCCATGATTTCAAAAAAATCATTGGATATGTTTGAATCATTAGGCATTTTAACTCACCGAGAGCAGGAAGCCCGTTATGAAATCAACTTAGAGACATACACTAAAAAAATTCAAATTGAGTCGAGAATTATTGCAGATATGGTAGATAATCAAATTATTCCAGCTGCATTGACTTATCAGAAAGTTTTAATTGAAAATGTTTCAGGATTAAAGAACATTTTAAGTGGCGCAGATTTCAAAAAAGCAAGCGATACACAAATTGCTTTAATTAAGGAAATCAGTGAGCGCGTTTCCATAATCAAAAAAGCGGCGGATGATATGACGGAAGAGCGCAAGAAAGCCAACAACCTAGATTCAGCAAAAAAACAAGCGCACGCTTATTGCGATAAAGTAAAACCATTTTTTGATACCATTCGTTACAATGTAGATAAATTAGAGAACATTGTGGATGATGCAACATGGCCTTTACCAAAATATCGCGAAATGCTTTATTTACGTTAATCAATAAACTTAGACAAATAAAAAAGCCCCGAGGTTTACTCTCGGGGCTTTTTTATTGTCATCTAATTATTCTTAGATCCATCATCAATCCATTTTTGTATGACCTTGATATTACATTCAGAAATTTTGTTACCGTTGGGAGGCATCGGTTTAAAACCTGGCTGATGCGTTACACATCCCATAAGTAATCCGCCTGCAGCGTACATCTGAACATTATTATATCCATCCAGATTAACATTACCACTCTGCGCACCGGAATTATGACATCCAACACACCATGTATTAATTATGGGTTTTACAT
>CAYQDP010000374.1:0-3427 GCA_964416235.1 uncultured Flavobacteriaceae bacterium
AAATTCACATTAGGTACGGCATAAACTGTAAGAGCCTGTGTTGCACTTGACACACAATTATTATTGGAAGTAGCGGTTAAAGTAGCAATATAGGTTCCAACATTGCTATAAATAATCGCCGGATTATTTTGGAATGTTCCGCTGCCGTTTCCAAATGCCCATTGATAGGAAGTAATTTGTCCGCTGCTGATTGTACTGTTATTGGTAAACTGTGTGGCTGTGCCCTGACAAGCATTGTTTACTGTAAAAGCTACATTAGGTAAGGCATTAACATTTACAATATTGGTGTACGTTGAAACACAATTGTTATTTGTTATGGCAGTTAAACTTACCACATGAGTACCTGCACTTGCATAAACAAATGTTGGATTTTGAGTGGTACTGTCAGCATTGCTATCGCCATTCAAATCCCACAGCCAATTAATGATACTACCGCTGCTTACTCCGGAAGTATTATTAAATTGGGTTGTATTTCCCTGGCAAACTGAAGCTGCGTTAAAGCTTACATTTGGATTTGGAAATACTGAAACAAGTGTTGTTCCGCTGGAAACACAGTTGTTGTTAGAAGTTGCGGTTAAGGTTACAATATAGTTACCTGGATTAGCATAAATAACTTGTGGTGAAGTTTGATTAGTGTTTGTACTGTTACCAAAATTCCAGTTATAAGAATTGATAGTATTACCATTTCCTATGCTGCTATTATTGGTGAAATTAGTTACTGAATTATGACAAGCATTGTTTCCACTTATATTAATTAATGGTAATGGATGTATGGTTAATGTTGTAGAGTACGAATTAATACAATTCGCATTGCTTGATGCCGTTAATATAACAGTATAAGTTCCTGCAGTGCCATAGGTATGAGATATATTTGGCGTATTATAATCAATAATGCCATTGCCGTCTGTGTCCCACATCCAAGCTGTAATTGCACCACCACTTATCGAACTATTATTATTAAATATTGTTGGAGCACCTAAACAACCATTAGAAGCCGTAAAGTTCACATTTGGTTTTGCGTTTACGGTAACAACAGCTGTTGTGGTGGCGGTACATCCCTGATTACTTGTAACGCTTAAAGTAACGGTGTAATTTCCTGCATTCGCATATATATGCGTAGGATTTTGAATAAATGAACCCGGAGTATTGTCACCAAAATTCCAACTCCACTGATTAATATTACCTTGTTGAATGCTACTATTGTCGGTAAATGCTACCGGCACTCCCTGACAAATTGTAGGATTACTGAATGCAGCTGTTGGTGGTGGATTTACATTTACAAGGTTTACTACAGTATCTTTACAGCCTTTGCTTGAGGTAACAATTAATGAAACCAAATAGGTGCCTGCATTAGAATAAGTATGACTAGGATTTTGTAAAGTTGATGTTTGCCCATCTCCAAAATTCCATTGATATTGAGTAAGAGAACCTGATGACATGCTCGAATTGTTATTAAAGTTTACTGTTAAGCCGCATCCACTATTTGCGCCTGTATTAAAGATGGCTACAGGTTTTGGATAATTGTGTAATGGAAAATAGAATATCGGGCCTAAGCAACCGGTCATTAATGTAGTTTGTACAGAATACAAACCGGGATTAGAAACATTTACACATTGATTGGTGTTTCCGTTAATTGTTCCTCCGCTCCACACATAAGATAAAAATCCGGGAGGAGCGCATAAATTTTTAGTAGAGCCTACACAAATTGTATCCTGAGTAGTTTGTTGAAATGCTACGCAAGAACCATCAATGTAAGCATAACCATAATGTCCACCTAAAGAACAATCAAATGTTGTGAAACGAATGGTTACACTCTGTCCGATATAAGTAGTTAAATCAACAACAACGTTGGTCCAAGGTTTGTAAACAACACCGGGACAATTCGCTGAATTCTGAAATCCGTTGATGTTTTGTCCTGCTGCTACATTATAATAGGTACAAGGAATGGCAGCGCCTAATGAATCAAACATTTCTATTCTGAAAGCGGGTTGCTGAGCTACAGTATGTCCGGGGTCTTGAAACACTACTGCATATTTATAAGTAAAGTTAGCGTTAGCGGCCGACACGAAGAATTTTTGTTCTAAACGATCAGCAACAGCGCCTGTTCCGTTATTACCTAAACGAACTGAGAAATTACCACCGGGACAAACAACAGGGAATCCGCCGCAGGGATCAACACCGTTACCTGACATGATGGTTTGTGCACCACCTGCAGTTGGGCAGCAACCTGCTGCATTAAATAAAGGATGAAAACCTGTTGTAGAAGTCCAGCCGTTTAAAGAACCTCCTTCAAAATCGACATTGGTACATGCCTGTTGAATGGTTGGAGGATTTGGCGTTAATTTTTGTTCAGGAAAATAGGTCTCTTGAATGTAGTGTCTTTCATGAGCTTTAATAAACTCGTTTACACTACCAGGTGGAAGATTTAAAGTTGTACCGGCATAATTGAGCCAGTAATTTTTATCAAAATGCTGCAAGCTGTCAATCGTAGAGCTTGAGATTTTGTGTGCCTGACCTGCACTTATGAAGTACAAGGCAGCCAGCACGGCTGTTAAGTAAATTTTTGCTTTCATGGCTAATGGGGTTTTGATAGTTTGTTGTTTTCATTTTCTTTTGTTTTTAATCTCGCTTGCGCGGGTAAGGTTTGTAGTTGATTTTATTAGGTAGATTTTTTTTTCACCAGCCCATGCAATACCAATGTTTGCAGGGGTTTCGGGTATGATTGGGTTTTTGTTACAATATTATACGCAGGTTAATTATACAGGTTCTAAAAACAGGGCATGAAGTAATTAACCAAAAACTGTTCATTACCTCTAAAATGTTTTAAGAAAGTATTAATGCAGGTTTTGAGATGATGGAATTATCATTATTTTAGCTTAAAATATTTTTATATGGAAAATTCCAACACACCAAACGAACAAAACATCAATCAACAATTCAATCAACAATTCGGAGGCACACCTTCTGGACAAGTGCCATTACCAAATTCAACAGCAGTATTAGTTTTAGGTATTATATCTATTGCGCTTTGCTGGTGTTACGGAATTGTAGCTTTAACCTGTGGTATCATTGCCATTGTTTTAGGAAATAAGGCTATGGCTTTATATAAGGCTAATCCGTCAGCTTATACTTTATCTTCATTTAATAATACAAAGGGCGGACGCATTTGTGCCATTATCGGAGTTTGTTTAGGCTCTTTATATTTAATCTTCGTTATTATTTATCTGGTTATTTTAGGTACAGCATTCTCAATGTTGCCTTGGCAGAACATGCATTAATAAACTAATTCAAACAAAAAGCCCCGATTCATGAGTCGGGGCTTTTTTATTTAGGTTCTTCCATAACGGTTTCGCCAACCATGAAAAATACTTTTAAATGTTGGCATAAATAATTTTACTCTCAATCCTCCGCCATAACAAACATCCAT
>CAYQDP010000375.1:0-3413 GCA_964416235.1 uncultured Flavobacteriaceae bacterium
TTTTGTCTTATAGGTTTATTCACCCAGGCACAAACCAAATCATTTAACGGTTTGGGATTTGAAGGCGTATATCGTGGAAAAAATATTGTCATAAAAAACCCATATGGAAAGGGTGGTGTTGGATTCTGTATTACGGAAGTGAAAGTAAATGGTAAAACCACGAAGGATGAAATTAACGCAACCATGTTTCAGGTGAAATTAGATGAACTAGGCTTGAAATTAGGAGAAAAAATTAAAGTGGAATTTATCTTTCAGGATGGGTGCACACCAAGTCCTGAACCGATGATTGTAAGTTTAGGAGCCATTCATAAACAGGAAGCCGGTAAAGATGCAGAAATGATTATCGTCGGAAAATTTTTCTGGAGCAATTTATTTTTAACTAATCCAAAAATGGCCGATGGCAACTATAGCATTAAACAAATCAAAGTAAACGATGAAGTGTTACCACTTAATTTAAAAAGTGATGTAGTAGAAGTAACACTTACTAAAATGGGATTACGTGACACTAAAAAATTAATGGTTGGAGCATATGTTATTATAAACGTAATTTATAACGAGGGGTACGATCCTCTCCTTTTAAATCCGGTGGCGGTAAAATAAAAACGACTTGCTTAATCAAATAAGCTACCGCCTTTATTGTAAATCGATTTCCCTAAATGCTTATACGCTTTTTCGGTTACTTCTCGTCCGCGTGGGGTTCGGCTTAAATAACCTTCCTGAACTAAAAACGGTTCATAGACCTCTTCGATAGTTCCGGATTCTTCACCTACCGCAGTACTAATCGTGTTAATACCTACCGGCCCGCCTTTAAACTTTTCAATAATTGCGGAAAGAATACGATGATCCATTTCATCTAATCCATTCTTGTCTACATTTAAGGCCTTTAATGAAAAGGTGGCAATTTCAATATCTATTTTTCCATTGCCTTTAATTTGTGCGAAGTCGCGAACCCTGCGTAATAATGCGTTGGCAATACGCGGGGTGCCGCGACTTCGTCTTGCGATTTCATAAGCCGCTTCCGGACTTATTTCAACTTTAAGAATATCTGAACTGCGCTCAACGATACGGGTGAGCACTTTACTGTCGTAATAATTTAAACGAGAATTAATGCCGAAGCGCGCGCGAAGCGGTGAGGTTAATAAGCCGCTGCGGGTTGTGGCACCCACCAGAGTAAATGGATTTAATTTGATCTGAACGGTTCTGGCATTCGGTCCACTGTCAATCATAATATCGATCTTGAAATCCTCCATGGCAGAATAAAGATATTCTTCCACCACCGGACTTAAACGATGGATTTCATCAATAAATAAAACATCGTTCGGTTCAAGATTAGTTAATAATCCGGCTAAATCGCCGGGCTTATCGAGAACAGGCCCTGATGTAACCTTTAAGTTAACTCCCAAATCGTTTGAAATAATATGGGCAAGTGTTGTTTTCCCTAATCCCGGAGGGCCGTGTAATAATACGTGATCTAACGATTCGCCTCTTTGTTTCGCCGCCTCCACAAAAACTCGTAGGTTATCCACCACACTTTCCTGACCACTAAAGTCATCGAACTCTATAGGTCGCAAAGCCTTTTCCAGTTCTCTCTCGGAAGGTGTTAAGCTTTCTTCGTTCGGATCGAGGTTCTCGTTCATGCGACTAAATTAGTACGTTTTAAAGCAATACCTTGCTACAATTTGTAGCTTTTTAATAAAATCTTATTTCCATAAGATTTTTTCGATTATGCTTATGGAAATTATAACGCCCCATCATCCTATTTATTGCAATCTATTTTGTAAAATATATTAACAAAGCACAATAACCCAATTTCCAAATAAACATCAAACCAGAAACATCAAACAAACCTCAAACAATCAAACCTGAAACCTCAAACATAACCGTTAACAATTTCTAACAACTACAAGACACCCCAAAAAACCTATGTGCAGTAAAACTGTAATTTTAATCATCAAATTCCAAATCATTTATGTGGCTTAATAAAGTAAAATGGATGGTGCTTGGCATGGCCATCACCGGCGCAGGCGTGTTTGTTTATAACAACCTCGATTATTTTAAATCATTAACAGGAAGCAGCTACAATTCGGGGCCTTCTTATAAAATTAACCCTGAGTTTGCTTCTTACATCAGCGCCTTTACTACAGGCTACGTTTCAACAGGCTCAACCATTAAAGTAAAACTCAGCAGCGAATTCGCGAATGCCACCGAATTGAATACACCGTTAAAGGAGGAGTATTTTTCGTTTGAACCTTCCGTTGAAGGGGAAGTGGTTTGGCGTGACGGGCAAACACTCGAGTTTAAACCTAAAAACCGTTTGGAACCGGGCACCAATTATAAAGCCACTTTTCATTTGGATAAATTAATTGAGGTAAAAGATGAATTGAAGGAGTTTGAATTCGGATTTCAATCCATTAAACAATCGGCACAATTACAGTTAAACCAACTGAAATCTTATCACGGTACCGACTATGAGTATTACTCTTTGGCGGGAACTGTTTCTACGGCCGATTTTGCTGATGAAGCAACAGTTGAAAAAATGGTGAACGCTAAATTGGGAAGTGAAAACCTTCGCCTGAAATGGGTGCATAATGATAAGGAAACTATCCATAAATTTTTAATTGATAGCATTGAGCGTCCGGCTTCGGGAACATCACAACTTTCAATTAATTGCAATGCGGAGCCATTAAAACTGACTTACAACGAAACTAAAACTTTGGAAGTACCGGCCAAAGGTAAATTCACCTTATTGGCAACCGGCGTTGAAAGCGATAACGAACAGTTTGTGTTGCTTAATTTTTCCAATCCGGTTGATCAAAACCAAAGTCTGGAAGGATTAATTAACCTTGGCGATTTTAAGGATATAAAATACATTGTCAATAACAATCAGGTTCTACTTTATCCAACGGAAATTAAATCAGGCACCTATACCTTATCGGTGGGTGAAAGCGTGCGCGATACCAAAGGGCAAAGCCTGGATAAGTCCTCCGAGCATAGCATTGTGATTAATGAATTTAAACCGGCTGTGAAATTCTCCGGCAACGGAAATATACTTCCTTCAACTAACGGTCTGTCCCTTCCGTTCGAAACGGTTAACCTCATGGCTGTGGATGTGAAAATCATTAAGATTTATGAGAATAATGTATTACAATTCTTACAGCAAAACGATATGGATGGCGGAAGCTATCTGGCCCAAGTGGGTAAAAAAATTATTGAGAAGAGAATTAATTTAGGTCTTACTAACCCTGCCGATTTTGGAGTATGGAAAAAATTCTCTCTTGATTTAAGCTCCTTAATCAAAACAGAACCGGGCGCTATTTACCGTGTGTTTCTTGGTTTCAAAAAAGCGTATTCAACGTATTCCTGTTTTAGAAACAATTCGGGATGGAAAATTGAAATGGGGGATAAAAAAGAAG
>CAYQDP010000376.1:0-3405 GCA_964416235.1 uncultured Flavobacteriaceae bacterium
AAATGTTTCTAAAACTAACTCTCTTGACTTATCTAAAATTTCGCCGGGTATTGTTTTACCAAACTCTACTACTGATCTATTTAACGCATTGGAACAAACCACACTTACCATCGCTCCCGGTACACCATGTCCGGTACAATCGGCTGCTGCAATTAATGTTTCATTATTCAAAACATGCAACCAGTAAAAATCACCTGCTACTATATCCTTTGGCTTATAATACACGAAGTTTTCCTTGAAGTTCTCGTTTATTTGTTCCAGAGGCGGCAAAATAGCTTCTTGCAATTTCTTTGCGTAATTAATTGAATCTAAAATTTCCTTATTCTTTTCTTCCACTATATGTTTTTGCTCCTCTACCACCGCTTTTTGCTGAGAAATAATTTCATTATCTCGTTTTTTCACTCTATAACCTCTATAAGCAATTACCAGCACCACTAGCACCAATACCAAGCCAACGCCGTAAAACATTTTTATAGTCTGTTGCCGTGATAATTCAATGTCCTTCAACTCCCTTTCTGTTTTAAGATTATCAATTTGCAATTGCTTCTTTTCGTTTTGATATTTAGCTTCTACTTCCGAAATACTTTTGGCATTCTCTTCATCATAAATTGAATCGTTTAACGCAATATATAGTTTTTGATAAGTTGCGGCATTTTTATAATCCTTTAACTCCAAATAAACATCACCGTACAGACTGTATACATTATGAAGTGTAACATTATCGCCCGTTTCTTTGGCGATTGCCTCTGCCAACTTTAAATATTTCAACGCCTCTTGAAATTTTCCGATGTTATAATTAACGCCCGCTAAATTTATATAAGCGGCATCCAATCCATCCTGATCTGTGTACTTTTGCTTTAGTTCAATTGATTTTTTGTAATAATAAATAGCGCTATCCGGCTTTTCATCTTCATAAACCAATCCCAAATTATTACATGTTACTGCCAAACCGGATTCCATGCCAATATCTGAATACAATTGATAACACTTTAGCATGTAAGCTTTGGCGTTTTTCATATCATTCATTTGTCCGTATATATTACCGAGCGTAGTATAAGAAACGCCAATCGCTAAATCATCTCCCAATTGCTCACGTAATTTGAGTGCTTCAAATGCGTAGTCTAATGCCTTTTTATAATCCCCTTTTTGGCGCATGACATTGGCTACTTCATTTAAAGCGCGTGCTTTTCTTTCCGGCTTATCGCATTTCTCAAATAAATCGATGGCTTTAAAGAGTAATTTGATAGCTACATCAAACTCTCCTTTTGTATCATAAATATCAGCCATGTTTGAATAACACATTCCTTCCTGCTCAATAAACTTCTCCTTTTTATAAAAAACAGAGAGCGAATCTAATTCTTTTAATGCTTCATCAATTTGCCCCATATTGCTCTTTGACGTAGCAATATTAAAACTCATATTCGCCGCGTTCTTGTAGTTTTTTAATTCCAAAAAAAGTGCACGTGCTTTATTAAAGAAAATAATGGATGTGTCGTGTACGTCAATCTTTTTAAAAAACACACCCTTCTTCATATAGGCTTGGGCTAACTTTGGCTTTAAGTTATTCTTCATTGCCAATTGAATGGCAGCGTTTACATACTTTTCAGCTTCAAAGGGGTCTTTTTTTAAATAAAGGTCGAAAATAGAAAGCGCTGCGTTGTATTTAACAGTATCATGCTTCGCAGAATTAAAAACTGCTAACAACGAATCTGACTTTTGCGATACGCCGATTAAACAGTTGAATAGAAAAAGTGTAAGTAAAATCTTTTTTAGCATAGTTAAATATAACAAATTTTCACAAACTTGATGAGTCTTACCAACTTGTTAATATCCCTATGAAAACACTACAAACTTGGGGATTAAATTTTATTACATTTACTAAAATTCAATCTATGAACGAAGAAAAAGTTTGGGACAATATCGGCAACAATTACAAAGAGGAAATCTTCAGCGTATTGCACGCCGACCGCAATACCTTAGTTAAACAAACTATTTTCAAACACCGAAACAAAAATAAATCCGCTATTGATTTCGGCTGCGGAGTTGGTCATGCCCTACCGTATTTATCAGCATCATTTAAAACGGTACTGGCTCTAGATATCTCACAAAAATTATTAGACCAAATTAAAAAACGTAATTACCCTAATGTGGATTTACAAAAAATGGATTTGGCTAAAGTAAAACTCAACTTACCAAAAGCTGATTTTGCTTATTGTTGTAATGTGGCTATTTGTGATGATAACAAAAAGAATTATCAGATTCTCCATAATGTTATTCATTCGCTCAAAAAAGGCGGTACAGCCCTCATCGTTATCCCAAGCTTTGAATCTGCTTCCAATACTTTATTTCATATGATAAAATTATATGAGAAGGATGGGAAGAAAATAAACCGCATTCCTAAAGATGAATTAAATCCAAAACAAAATACTTTAAAACAAGTGTCGGAAGGCATTCACTTCATCGATGATCATCCTACCAAACATTATCACATACAAGAAATCTATACATTATTTAATCAAAAAGAATTTTCAATTGAATCGATTGATAAAATCGAATACGACTGGAAAACTGAAATCACCAATCCACCTAAAAATTTACAAGAACCTTATCCATGGGATTGGATGGTGGTGGTGAAAAGGGTTGTATAAAATTATTTTTGTCACTTTTTGGATCGCCAAAAAGTAACCCAAAAGCTCTTGATACCGAAAGGCGATTTTGCGCAAGAGACAGGCGCAAACCGCGGTTAAAATTGCCGTCGGCTTAGGCCTCGGAGAAGGCAATTTTCCCGCTATCGCTGCCCGGCATCAACCCTCCGAAAATCATTTTATTCCATTTTATTAGTACGTTCCCAATATTCAACATTACTTCATTCGGAGAGATCATCGAAGACGATATTAACGTAAGCCTCCGCATCAGCCTCCGCAGTTTGGGACCCATAGCATTTTTCTGCGTAGAAAGCTAAGCTGTTTGAGCGTAGCGAGTTCTTAGCTTTCAGCAGAAAAATGCGTTATGGGTAAACGAGGAGGCGAAGCGGTGATTTTTTTGTTTCTTTTTTGATGGCAGCAAAAAAGAAAGGAAAACATTGATTTCTTTTGTTTCTTTTCTGCATCAAGGCAGAAAAGAAAGGGGATGAATTTTTATTAACTAATCTTCTATTGAAAGCTTCAACTTTGTAAACAACTCTTCTCTGCTGATTTCCTTTACCTCACCGGGTTGCATACCGATTATATTTACATCTTCAATGTGTGTTCTGATTAATCGCTTACAATCGTGCCTTACTGCACTGCACATTTTTCGTATCTGACGGTTCTTCCCTTCTTTTAAAACAAACTCTAACCATGTCTGCGGTAAATCAGCCCTGAATTCATGACCGCGCGGTGGTAAATAATCAGGTTTGTCAATAAT
>CAYQDP010000377.1:0-3399 GCA_964416235.1 uncultured Flavobacteriaceae bacterium
TAATACAATTTCGAATGCACCTAAAAACGAGGCAGCAAAAACCAAGAGAAGAACAAAGAATGCAAGATTGAACCAAACATTAGTAGAAAGCGTATGAAGAGCACCCGCACCGAAAATTAAAGTAACGCCAAGTCCTAAACCAACATAAAGAATAATAATAAATAAAGCATAAGTTAAAGCATTACGAATACCTTGTTGTTTGTTTTTACTTTGTTTGGTAAAGAAGCTTACATTCATTGGAATCATTGGAAACACACAAGGTGTGAGCAGTGCAGCGAATCCGCCAATAAAACCTGCTAAAAATATTCCGAACCACGACATAGAGGTAGCTGCCGGCTTTTGATCTTCATAATGTGTTTCTTTTATCACTGCACCTGTTTGTGCGTTTGCTTGATTGGCAGAATCTTTTTCGGCAACCTGAACAGCAGCCTCACTGGTAGAGTCCTTAACTGTAGAGTCTGTTAAAGTAGGTGTAGTTGCTGTTGCTGAAGAACCGGTATTGCACGCTGCAGTTCCTTGTAATTCAAAATCAAAATTATCAGCCGGTGGAAAAATACACTTCTCTTCAGTACATGCCTGGTATTCGTATTTACCGGTAATCTTTATTTTCTTATCAGTAAGAAGTTTAATGCGTTGTGTAAATGTGGCTTCATGTTTATAATACTCCACATTCATTTCAAAAACTTTATCAAACTCTTTAAGCGGTTTGCCTTGTTTTACTTTACCAATTAACTCGTAATCGGAATTTTTCTTGAATGTAAATACAGTAGGATTTGGACCTTCATCGCCGGCTTTATTTAAGGAATATAAATGCCAGGGCTCATCAATTTTAGCTTTAAAAGTTAATTCGTATTCGCAGTCGCTGATTTTTTTGGAAGAGAAACTCCAGTGAACCGGATTGTCCTGAGCGGTTAGAATTCCAAAACTAAAAATTGATAATATTATTCCTAAGATGAATTTTTTCATATTTAAAACTTGCGATACGTGGGCAAAATTAAGATTTAGTGCGATTTAATCGTGTAACATTTGATACCATAAACACCTAAAATTATATTCCTACTTTTTAGATGTAATATTAACCATTAATTCTATTGTTTTTGGAGGCAAGCATTGCATATCGTTACAGGTCATAAATTCAAGTTTTACAATCGTGGTAAATCCTTTGCTGTTTTTTAATTTTATTTTTTGCTTAAACTCAGCTTTGTCGTCGAAAATGAGAAGTTTGGTATCAAAAGCTTTATCAAAAACCTCGTGCGCATTTCCTTCTATTGTTTTGCCTACTAACTCAAAATTTGCACCAGGCGTGTAATTAAATGTAGTAGGAATGGGGCCTGCGTCGGGCGCAATGTTTTGCGAATAAATATGCCAGCCTTTATCGATTTTTGCAGTGATGATAATTTCACCTTCTTCGGAGTTAATACTTGAGTAACTTGCCTCCCATTTAACGGGATTTGGAGCTTGCGAAAAGCTCAAAAGTGATGCGAAAAGGCTAAAGAAGAGCAGTAATTTTTTCATGTTTTTGAAGCGTAAAAATCTAAAAGAATTTAATCATTTAAAGTTGTTACTTTCGAGCTTAATCTCAAAGCCAATAAAATATAATATTAGTTAAACCTAAAACCTTGGCAAAAAACCATCTGTATATTTCAGTTTTTCAGTATGTTATAAGAGAAATAAAAAAAGTATCTTATTTTTTTGCAGCAACCAAATTTGTTACTACATTTGCAGTCCCTTTTTAAAGGGTAAATGTTCTTTGTAAAACACCAAAAAGCCGAAGTAGCTCAGCTGGTAGAGCAGCTGATTTGTAATCAGCTGGTCGGGGGTTCGAGTCCCTTCTTCGGCTCTTTTTGTTGATTTGGGGGGTAATACCAGAGTGGCCAAATGGGGCAGACTGTAAATCTGCTGTCTTTCGACTTCGGTGGTTCGAATCCATCTTACCCCACTTGGTATGCAAGAGGTTACAGATTTAACTGTTGCATTATTACAAGCGGAAGTAGCTCAATTGGTAGAGCTCTAGCCTTCCAAGCTAGAGGTTGCGGGTTCGAGACCCGTCTTCCGCTCAGGATTGAAGGGAAGAGAAATACCTCCGGATTGCGGAGACAAAGAGAAGCGAAGTTTGTGTATCACGATTTCAAATCCTTTGGATGTCCCCAAAATGAGGGACTTTTCGCATGTAAAGACGGTAAGTTCATTAAATGCTGATGTTGAAAGAGGAGAGAAATTGGCTGTTGTAGCTCAGTGGTAGAGCACTTCCTTGGTAAGGAAGAGGTCGGCAGTTCAATCCTGCTCAACAGCTCAAAAACTGTGAAAACAGCGAATAAAAAAGATTAGTCAATAACTAATATATATAAACAAAAAATAACAAAACAAGTAAATTAACTACTATGGCAAAAGAAAAATTCGACCGTTCCAAACCACACGTAAACATTGGAACTATTGGTCACGTTGACCACGGAAAGACTACCTTAACTGCTGCTATTACAACTGTATTAGCTGACAAAGGTTTAGCAGAATTACGCGATTTCTCTTCAATCGACAACGCTCCTGAAGAAAAAGAACGCGGTATTACAATTAATACTTCACACGTTGAGTACGCAACTGAAAAGCGTCACTACGCTCACGTTGACTGTCCTGGTCACGCTGACTACGTAAAAAACATGGTTACAGGTGCTGCTCAGATGGATGGCGCTATCCTTGTTGTAGCTGCTACTGATGGTCCGATGCCACAAACTCGCGAGCATATCCTTTTAGCTCGTCAGGTAGGTGTACCTCGTATCGTTGTATTCATGAATAAAGTTGACATGGTTGAAGATGCTGAGTTATTAGACTTAGTTGAAATGGAAATCCGTGAATTATTATCATTCTACAAGTTTGATGGTGATAACACTCCAATCATCCGTGGTTCTGCTTTAGGTGGATTAAACAAAGACCCAAAATGGGTTGATAAAATCATGGAATTAATGAACGCGGTTGATGAGTATATCCCTCTTCCTCCACGTGATAAAGATAAGCCTTTCTTGATGCCGGTAGAAGACGTGTTCACGATCACTGGTCGTGGTACAGTTGCTACAGGTCGTATCGAAACTGGTGTGATCAACTCTAACGATGCAGTAGATATCATTGGTATGGGTGCTGAGAAATTAGCATCAACTGTAACTGGTGTAGAGATGTTCCGTAAAATCTTAGATTACGGTGAGGCTGGAGATAACGTAGGTTTATTATTACGTGGTATCGATAAGAAAGATATCCGTCGTGGTATGGTTATCGTTAAACCAGGTTCAATCAAAGCTCACAAAAAATTCAAAGCTGAGGTTTACGTTCTTAAGAAAGAAGAAGGTGGACGTCACACTCCATTCCATAACAAATACCGTCCTCAATTCTACTTACGTACAACTGACGTAA
>CAYQDP010000378.1:0-3387 GCA_964416235.1 uncultured Flavobacteriaceae bacterium
ACAGTTAACAGGAAATTTAGGTGCAATGCCCGAAGTAAAAAACTTAGAGAACGGAAATAAAGTAGCGCGATTTTCGGTAGCCACTTCGGAAGATTATTTAAACAAGAAAGGCGATAAAATTACCACCACACAATGGCATAACATTGTGGCCTGGGGCAAACTCGCCGGCATTGCCGAACAGGTCTTAAAAAAAGGCGAGCAAGTGATCATCGACGGGAAATTAAGTACCCGCAGTTACACGGCTAAAGACGGTAGCAAACGTTACATCACTGAAATCGTGGCACAAGAACTTTTAGTGAATAAGAAGTAAGAATACAGGAGTTGGGAGTTCGTAGTTGAGCGATGGTTGAAGATAGATTAGAAGAAAGACTGCGAACCCTCCTACTCACAAAAAACATCAAACAAGAAACATCAAACATTAAACATAAAACAATAAACATAAAACATCAAATACCATGAACGCAATTAAAAATAAAGTACAGTTAATCGGCAATTTAGGCTCAGCACCGGAAGTAAAAGATTTAGATAACGGCAACAAAGTAGCGCGCTTCTCTTTAGCTACCTCCGAATACTACGTAAACAAAAAAGGCGAAAAAGTAAATGAAACGCAATGGCACAACGTTGTGATTTGGGGCAAGCTTGCCGATGTAGCAGGACGCTACTTACAAAAAGGCTCACAGGTAGTGATTGAAGGTAAACTCAGCAACCGCAATTACACCGATAAAGAAGGCGCTAAAAAATACTTTACCGAAATAGTGGCGAATGAAATGCTGATGTTGGATAAGAAGTAGTGTGCAGTTGAATCCTCGGTAAATAAAAATCCCTCTCATAACGAGAGGGATTTTTTGTTTTATGCTTGTTTAAGGGTTCTGAACCCGCAGTAAGTATATTTTACTTAACACCCATTTTTAGCGGGTAATAATTAATTTACGACACATGGTTTTGTATTCAGACTCTACTTTTACTAAATACACCCCGTTGGTTAATGCCGAAACATCATAAGTTTGTGTATCTGTATCCAAATCAAATTGCATCAAAGTCTTCCCTAAAATATCTGTTACTATGACTTTACTCTTCTCTTCCGGATATTTTAATTGCAGCGTGATTTGTTTTGTTGCAGGGTTTGGATATATTTCAAAATTGTTCTGAATTTTTTCTTTCTCACCAATTAAGGTTGGCGATTGAATTTTATACTTCAACACACCCATTGATTTTCGTTTTAAGGTTTGCTTTTTCCCGTTTACAGTTGTTACTGTATAAGTTGTCATTGGATCATTAGGAAACAACTTGGTGAAGTTAGGACCGGTTTTATAATATTTACTATGCTCATACATGGTGCCATAACCTCCGGTTGAATAATTATTTTTAACCGAGAAATACTCACGATAAATACCGGTGGTATCAAATACTTTGCCCGTTAATTTCAAACTATCCGCATTAATAATTTGATCGCTGTTGGTAGCATTGATGTAATAAATATAGATGTGTGAGTTGGTTTGATTTACAAAAGAATAAAATCTTAAATTCTGTGCAGACGGAAAATTAGCAGATTGATTATCGACCCACCTTAACGAATCGAGTGAAATGTGCCGCGTGAGTTTAGTGGCCCAATACGCCATGCGCCTTACATTACCTGAAGTCGCGTCATAATTTCCATCACCTACAGCCCCGCTGCCGTTACGCCGACTTATAACAGCATTGTTAACGGTAGCAACGCCATTAAACAAAGTACTGTATTGTAAAAAATCACTCGCGCCCGGTATTTTCCAATTGGTTGCATACATAGCCATGCGCCAACCCATGGTGAGCACCGCCTGATTAAATGTATTCGCGAAAATATTAGTTGTATCATCTTCCCCTTCGTGGAAATTCCATTCGGTGGTCCATATTTTTTTATTATTAGTAGCATTCAAACTCAAACTCGAGGCATAGGTAGCCATCAATTGGTTCACATAACCTGAATCAATCCATTTAAACGATTCTTTTAACTGACAATCGAACGACTCGCGTAAAGTATCATCATCGGGTAAAGGATAATACGCATAGGGGTGATTAAAATTAGTACTAGCTGTGGTATGCGCTCTTAAATAATTTTTATACTCTTTTGGTGAAGCACTCGCGTTATACAAACAATTGACACAAGTATTCGTCGGACTCTCAATCGCATTACCCCAATACTTTTCATCGTAATAATTATGCGTTACATAGGCGTCAAATACCGGCACCGAAAGTGTGGAGCTGTTACTGGTTAAAGTAACCGTAATGTTTGCATTGTTTCGCGACACATGCGCTTGATTCCAGGCATTAAAGCGTGGATCGGAAGCACTGCCCATGTTACAACCATAATAAGCATACGACAATGGAGCCGCCGGAAAACCAATTTTCATAGTGGGAAAATTGGATTTTATTTTTGAAATGAAATCGCCTTTGGTGGCAATGCAACCTGTGTAAGTAGTAGGTGAAGCCATACCGCGCACATAATAATAAAACTGATCACCCGAATTAGGATCCGGAAACAAATCGTCATTTTTTTTGCCCCATGATTCGTTCGATAATTCGATGCCCACCACATTTACCGGTGTAATAGAATTAGACGTTAATTGAGTTAGTGTTTTAATTAAATCATCGGGTGTACCCGAAAAAATATTGGCCACATAAATCACGTTCACCTTCTCGCCGGGTTGCAAACTATCTTCAATGCGTTTAATGTGTTGTTTAAACAAGGTGAGATAGCTGGATGTAATTTGCGTTTGTTGCTTCCTATAATTATTATACCAGGTAGTAAGTTCGGCGGTGTAGGTAGATGCAATATTTGTGTTACTGAAAATTGCCGGCACCGAGGCATTAATATTTAATGTGGGAGTTGATACGTCAAAAGCGGCAGGCACCACATAAGGTGTAAAGGGCGGTGTGGTGAGCGGATTTGAACTCGCATTGTAGCGATCGGCTAAATATGCTGCTACTTTAGAAAAGCAAATGCCATAGCCCAGCGAATCGAAATTCATAAAATAATTATCGGCATCGCCGGCCGAAGGAAAACGTATGACGCGTGGTTTTAAATTCACCACATTATCGAAGCAAGTGGCATCGGTACAGGTATTATAAAAATTAACGTAACACATACCATGATGCTCTGCATTTATAGGGCGCACACTATTAAACGTAATTTTTTGCGCCATGACTCTGTTGGTAAAGCACACTGCTATACATAAACAAACGAGGATGATTTTTTTCATACACCTAAAATAACAAAATACCCCGAACCTGCAATAAAATTTGCCGGCCTTAACATTTTACTGCGTTAAATAAAAATCCCTCTCATAACGAGAGGGATTTTTT
This sequence comes from uncultured Flavobacteriaceae bacterium, assembly GCA_964416235.1. Classification (GTDB taxonomy): domain Bacteria; phylum Bacteroidota; class Bacteroidia; order B-17B0; family Aurantibacillaceae; genus JAHEYG01. The sequence goes on from CAYQDP010000378.1 coordinate 3,340, forward strand.
GTGTACTTAAACACACACACAAAACCCGAATCCTTTGATCCGGGTTTT
>CAYQDP010000379.1:0-3382 GCA_964416235.1 uncultured Flavobacteriaceae bacterium
TAAAGTAAGTAGCAGAATGAAATATAGAATAGCCCGCTTCAAAAATTTATCTTAAAAACGAATTAACATAAAAATGTTGATAATACAATCTCTACTTAAAGATTAAACCCTTCTATTATCTTTATTTTTGTGAAATATGTCATTCAAAGGCGATTTATTAAAAAAGATATTCTCAAAGGAACTTGGCTCCGGTGTAGTTGAAAGTATAAACGATTTACGCGATAAGGAGTTTAGTGGTTCTAAATTAAGTCCGGAAGAGCGTTTTGCTCTCTCAAATTTCGATAATTACCGAATTAAAATATTAAACGCACAAGAAAACGAAGCTGATTTTCATCAGCAATACCGTCAGTTACAGGTTATTGCTAATCTTAGCGACTGGAAAGAATTTTTAAAGGAAGAATACACCAAGTAATTCATCCTTCTTTTAGTGTTGTTTAATCGAAATCCCTTTCAGTTTACCAAGTAATTTAATACATTTGATTAATTCAAATTAACCTCTATGAACGTTAAAACTTTAGGTCAGTTTATTATTGAAAAACAGGCCGACTTTCCTTACGCTAAAGGCGAACTTTCCAGATTATTAAGAGATATAGGAATTGCTTCTAAGATTGTAAATCGTGAAGTTAGCAAGGCGGGCTTAGCTGAAATTTTGGGCGAAACAGGCGACACTAACGTTCAGGGAGAAAAAGTAAAAAAGCTTGACGTTTTTGCGAACGAACAATTTATTGCCGCTCTAAAAGCGGGTGGGGAAGTTTGTGCAATTGCCAGTGAAGAGAACGAGGAAATCATCCCAATTGATAATGAAATTTCAAAAAACGCGAAGTATGTTGTTGCCATTGATCCTTTGGATGGTTCTTCTAATATCGATGTAAATGTATCTATTGGTACTATCTTTTCTATTTATCGACGCGTTACTTTAAATGGTCCAGGTACAATTGAGGATTTCATGCAACGAGGTACAGAACAAGTTGCTGCGGGTTATGTTATCTACGGTTCTTCTTGTATGATGGTTTATACTACAGGAAAAGGCGTTAACGGATTTACATTAGACCCAAGCATCGGCGAGTTTTGTTTATCACATCCAAACATGAAGACAAAAACCAATGCCAATATTTATTCTATCAACGAAGGAAATTATTTACATTTTCCTGATGGCGTTAAAAAATACATTAAGTATTGTCAGGAAGAAGACAAAGCTACTAGCCGTCCGTACTCTTCGCGTTATATTGGTTCGGGTGTTGCCGATATTCACCGTAATTTAATTTCAGGTGGTATTTATATTTATCCAACTACAACAAAATCACCGAATGGAAAGTTACGTTTGCTTTACGAATGTAATCCGCTTGCTTTTATTGTGGAGCAAGCAGGGGGTAAAGCTACCGACGGAAAAATCCGCATTATGGAGAAGGATATTAAGGAATTGCATCAACGCACTCCTTTGTTTTTAGGTAGCGCAGAAATGGTTGAAAAAGCCATGGAGTTTATGGCTAAATACGCCGAAGAGAGCGTACAAAAATAAATCATGCCTTTAGGCACATTATATCTTTTACCGGTTCCTATCAGTGAAACGGATTTAAGTTTGGTTACTCCAAATTATAATTCGGAGCTGGTTAATTCCCTTACTTATTTTATTGCCGAAGATGCTAAGAATGCCCGTCGTTTTTTAAAGCAATGCGGCTATAACGATATTTCTAAAGCTGACATTTCCGAGTTAAATGAACATACTAAATCGGGAAATTTTTCTGAATTATTACAGCCTCTTCTCAACGGCAATAACATTGGTTTGTTAAGCGATGCAGGATGTCCGGGTATCGCTGATCCGGGTGCTGAGGTTGTTCGTTTGGCGCACCAAAAGAAAATTAAAGTAAAACCATTGATTGGCCCCAGTTCGATTGTTTTAAGTATAATGGCGAGTGGTTTTAACGGACAAAATTTTGCTTTTATAGGCTATCTTCCTATCGAAAAGTCACCGCGTAATAAACGTATTAAGGAACTCGAAAGCTTAGCTTTAAAGAGTAATCAGGCGCAGTTTTTTATTGAAACCCCGTATAGAAACAATCAATTGTTTGATGATCTCATTCAAACTTTACAACCCGACACTCTATTGTTTGTTGGAATAAATCTCACCTCTGTGACAGAAAAGCTTCAAAGCAAATCTGTGAAATTATGGAAACAAGAACCTAAACCTGATTTTCATAAAATCCCCGCTGTATTTGGAATTTATAGGTAAAATTCGACTTTTCGTCATTTTATTTAGATTTTTAGGCGACAAAAACCTCATTTTTCTCACTTGTTATTTCGGTGATTTTTATTAAATTAGATACCGTTAATTTAACCGATAATTATGCTTAAAAATTACACTAAAACCGTATTGGGTTTAATCGCTTTTTCCTTAACAACAAGTGTTTCGGCATTTAAGAATAATCAACCACTTGATGATATTAAGGGTAAGGTAAAGGATGAATTGGTGTTTACCGAAAATAAAGGGCAGGTTGCCGACCAAAATCATAAGGCTCGTCCTGATGTTTTATTTAGTGGTAGTAGTGATGGATTGGTTTACCACCTAAGAAATAATGGGGTGAGTTACCAGTTAAATCGTGTTGATATTTGGAAATCATTAGCCGAAATGGAAGGCAGATCTAGTAATGCACCTGCTAAATTTCAGGTTAAAGTTCCTTTTCAAACTACAGTTTATCGTTTGGATATAAACTGGAAGGGAATTAACAATGATTTTACAGTTGAAACTGAAAAGCAAAAAGCTTCAGTAAGTAATTATTATTTGGAAAATGCTTCTGAAAACGTTCAGAATGTTAATTCTTACGAAGGTGTTTATTACAGAAACATTTATAATAACGTAGATTTACATTATTATCAGAAAGAAAACTCTTTAAAGTACGATTACATCGTAAAGCCGGGCGCCGATTACAAACAAATTAAATTGGAAGTTAAGGGCGCTGAAAAAATTAAAGTAGAAAAAGACGGCTCCTTAACACTTACAACACCATTAGGAAATGTACAGGAAGGAACACCGGTTGTTTTTCAAGATGGAAAGCAGTTGGATGCAAAATGGGTTGTGGAAGAAAACATTCTTTCTTTCGAAATCGAAAACTATAATCCGAAATTGAAATTGATTATTGACCCGGCAACTCGTGTTTGGGGTACTTATTACGGAGGCACAGGTAATGATTACGGTCAATCAACTTGTCTTGATGCTTCAGGAAATGTTTATTTAGCAGGATATACGAATTCAAGTGCCGGTATCATGAACAAGGTGTACCAGATTGCTAGGAAGCGGGCTATCGCCGGTAAGTTGAAGATTGTCGAGTCTGCGGCAGCATCTCCGCGGACTTTACTGGATTATGGTTGTGGCACAGGTGAATTT
>CAYQDP010000380.1:0-3013 GCA_964416235.1 uncultured Flavobacteriaceae bacterium
GCCATTTTTAGAGCGACGGAAAGTTATACCACCAGAATTTGAAGTTGTATTGTACGTTGAATAGGCACTATACAACCATCCGTTAAATGCAGCAGAGATGCGAACATTTCTTTGATTTAAAGCTGAGTTTTCAATGATCACATCGTTAAAATACTGAGGAGACTCCGTTTTATTATAAGCGTGTAAATCAACTTGGTCTGCATTTCGGTTTTCAACTCCACCTGGAGCAACTTTACCACTTTTTGCAGCTGCGTTCATTTCTTTTTCGATTGTAGCTGTTCGTAAGTCGACTTGCGCTTGGGCAGTGACTGTAAATGCAGCCATTAGAGATAGTAGATACTTTTTCATAGTTGTGGGTTTTTATTTGGTCCAAATGTACCCTACAACACTTACATCAGTTAACTAATTAATCATACAATTAAATGATTTATATCATTTAGAAAATTCAAAACATAATTTAACTTAGAAACAAATTACCAGTTGAAACATCTATCTACTTTCAGTCGGAGTTTTTTCTTTCCTTCCAATTTTGCACACCATTTGCGATTCGCCTTCTTGAATTTATTTTTTATTTGAAGAATTTTATTTTTTGATTGATGCGAAGAGCCTGACTTGACACTCTTTCTGCCTACCCCTAAATTCACTTTTGTAATTTTTATTTCCATATCAGCATTACCTATTTGTGGCAAAGCAGGAAGTGCAACATTAGAGATTTGTTGAATCTGAATGACTTCAAAATTATTAATCTCATTTCCTACATTATTATCGGCAACATTCATTTGAATTTGAGTGTCGTTATTTTTAATTTGAACGGGTGGATTAATATTACGTAGAACTGCCTGCTGCACCGATCGTCGCTGTACAACAGGGTTTGTTTTTGCTTTATTACTATTGATTACATTTACCTTATTCACTTTTGCAACATTGGATGCATAAACAGGATTTGCTCTCTGTTGAACATAAGCCTGATTCGCTAAATTATTATTTATGTAAAATTGCTGGGACTGATTTTGCGCCATCACTTCCATTGCAACCAAACTCAGTAAAGCTATAATTCCCTTTTTTACCATACTCAAAGATTTATTTTTTAATCTTCCCTCTTTTAATTGAGATGTTAAAGAAGCTTTAATTCCCTTTTTTACCATACTCAAAGATTTATTTTTTAATCTTCCCTCTTTTAATTGAGATGTTAAAGAAGCTTTAATTCCACATAGGATTAACAAAATTTCTCTTATTGCCACCGATTTCGCTGATTTTCGCAGAGTTATCCTTGCTTATCTGCGCAATCTGCAGCTTATTTTGTACCTTTATAGCCTTGGTTAAAATCGGAAATATTGAATTGGGAGAATTCCCACTTTTACTCGCTCCAATGGAGGATGTGAGTGACCCGCCTTTTCGTTATGTATGCAAACAATACGGTGCCGATTTAATGTACACCGAATTTATCAGCAGCGAAGGTTTAATCCGCGACGCAATTAAAAGTAAAAAGAAACTCGATATTTTTGATTACGAACGACCAATTGGAATTCAGATTTTTGGTGGTGATGAAGAAGCTATGGCTCTCTCCGCAAAAATAGTTGACGCCACCAACCCCGATATTGTCGATATCAATTTTGGTTGTCCGGTTAAAAAAGTGGTTTGTAAAGGCGCAGGCGCAGGTGTATTAAAAGACATTGATTTAATGGTGCGCCTCACCAAAGCCGTTGTCAATTCCACTAAACTTCCGGTAACTGTAAAAACGCGCTTAGGCTGGGATGACAGCATGATTAATATTATGGAAGTAGCCGAACGTTTACAGGATGTAGGTATACAAGCACTTACCATTCATGGTCGTACTCGCGCCCAAATGTATAAGGGCTCTGCCAACTGGAAATACATTGCTGAAGTAAAAAACAATCAACGCATTAAAATTCCGATTTTTGGTAATGGTGATATCGACTCTCCTGAAAAGGCTTTGGAATACAAAAACACATATGGTGTTGACGGTATTATGATTGGACGCGCCAGTATTGGATATCCCTGGATTTTTAACGAGATCAAACATTACTTTAAAACCGGTACTCACCTACCCGCTCCAACCATTCATAATCGTGTTGAAGTGTGTAAAACACATTTATTAAAATCGGTTGAATGGAAAGGTGAACGACAAGGCATTTTAGAAATGCGTCCGCATTATACCAATTATTTTAAAGGCATACCGCACTTTAAAGACACACGCATGAAACTCGTTACCACCGATGCACTTAAAGACATACTTGAAATATTAGAATCTGTTCCTGCAAAATTTGAATTACAAAATCAGGAGTAATGAATAAAATCATTTTATTTCTATTTACACTCTGTACGCTTAACGCCTACACACAAAATTTCGCGAAAGCCTGGGAGCCTATTCAAAAAAGAATTGATAACGGTGAATCGTTTTCCAACGAAGAATTAAATTCCTTTTTAAAAAAACACGAAAAAGATTTAGAAACAAATAAAATCGAGAAGTCGATTATATACGATTATTTAGGCTCTAATGCTTTTAAAGAGGAAAAATATCCCGAAGCTATTCAACTCTTCAACAAAGCCATTGATATAACCAAAGAAATTAATGACACCATTTATCGCGCCTTTTATCAATATGATTTAGCTTGTCTTTACAATCATGTTGGATATTACACTACGGCAGAACCGCTTTTCATAAAATCGTTGCCCACTTTAGCGGCGGTATACGGACAAAGCAGCCTGCAATACACGATGCGATTCAAAGTGCTGGCTGAAATGTATGTTGAGATGGGTAAATACAACGAAGCGAAAATGTATAACGATGCTTTATTGTATTATTTCAAAACCATGAATGGTGAGAAGGACCACGAATACTTGGTGTGTTTGAATAATGATGCTCGAATCAGTGAAGGATACGGTGATTATAAAAAGTGGTAAAATTATTGAATTTGGTAAAAATTATCACATATAAAATTTTATACTGTAAATCATCTTTGGCGTAGCTTACAAGTCTGGTGGCAAGTAA
>CAYQDP010000380.1:3023-3376 GCA_964416235.1 uncultured Flavobacteriaceae bacterium
GAAACATTTGAAAAGCTGATGCAAATTCATGGCTCCTTAAATCCGATTGATACCGCGGATTACATTACCATAATCAATAATACCGCTGAAGCATACCGCCATCTTGCAGATTATGATGAAGCTATAAAACTCCAAAAGAAAGCTCTGGGCCTCTCTAATAAATTTAGCAAGAATGATGATTTATCATTAGCAACCATTTATAATAACATCGGACTTTGCTATAAAGCGATTTCCGATTATCAAAATGCGGAAGAATCATTTGACAATAGCACTGCTATTTACAAAAAACTAAAACTCGATTTTGTACCTGACTACACCAATTCATTAAGTAATAAAGCTGATTTGTATAGAAT
>CAYQDP010000381.1:0-3365 GCA_964416235.1 uncultured Flavobacteriaceae bacterium
AGGTAAATTTAAATTCAGCGCAAAGAGTCCTGAGTCAAACATGTATTGGTTAACCTTTACGCCTAATCCTAATGCGCAGCCGAATATTGTGTTTTATGTAGATGCCGGAAAAACTACTGTTGAAATGAATATGGATTCGCTTCAGAATTTAAAAGTGAAAGGCGGACAAAGTCAGAAGGATTATGAAGATTACCGAATCATGATGACCGTATTCAGTATGCAGCAGCAAGAAATAGTTTCTCAATATAATGTAGCTCGTTCTAACAACGATATGGCTACCATGCAGGCAAAGCAAGCAGAGTTTGAAAAATTGGCATCTGAGGTAAAAGGAGGTTTAAAGAAATTTGTAAAAGATCACCCTAAATCGCCGGTTAGTGGTTATATCATATACGCTGAGTTTGCAAATCCAAGTTTCACTATGCAGGAAGTTGAAGAAGCCATTGCTTTAATGGATAAATCAGCGATGCAAACTAAATTCGGCAAGTTGGCTCAAGAACGTTTGGATAATATGCGTGGTACAACAGTGGGATACAAAGCCACTAACTTCACACAAAATACCGCGGATGGAAAACCAATTAAATTATCTGATTACAAAGGGCGTGTTGTTTTAGTGGATTTTTGGGCGAGCTGGTGCGGTCCGTGTAGAGCAGAAAATCCTAATGTAGTTGCAGCTTATCAAAAATACAAGGATAAAGGTTTTACTGTGTTAGGTGTTTCCTTCGATCAAAATAAGGAAGCCTGGTTAAAAGCCGTAGAAAAAGACCAATTAACCTGGGATCACGTGAGTGATTTGAAAGGCTGGGGTAACGAGGTTGGTAAAATCTATAATATCACCAGTATTCCTCAAAACCTTTTGATTGACAGAGATGGAAAGATTTTGGATAAAAATCTAAGAGGAGCCGCTTTAGAGCAAAAACTTGGTGAGATATTCAAATAACCCTTAATTCAATAAAAAAATTAAATTTGCATTCCGTTTAAAATTAAACTTATGAAGAAGATTTCAATTGCAGCTTTATTTGCAGCTTTTACAATGCCAATCGTGGCGCAAAACAGTGAACCGGTAGTGATGACCATTGGTGGTAAGCCGGTTTATAAATCTGAATTTGAAAGTGTGTTTAGAAAGAATAACACTAAAACTACTTCCGACGAGAAATCGGTACGAGATTACGCCGATTTGTTTTCATTGTTTAAAATGAAAGTGTTTGAAGCTGAATCGATGGGTTTAGATACTGCTCAATCTTTCAAAAATGAATTAGCAGGTTATCGTCGTCAGCTATCAGCTCCATACTTAACTGATAAAAACACAAATGATAATTTAATTACGGAGGCTTACGAGAGAATGAAACATGAAGTGAAAGCAAGCCATATTTTAATTCGTTGTGCAGATACAGAATTCCCAAAAGATACTTTAGAAGCATTTACTCGTGCAACATTAATTCGTAATGCTTTAATCGGTAAAATGCCAACGGCAGCGCAAATTAATGACTACGATCGTTTATTGAAAAATTCTACAGAAGTAAAATCAGCTTTGGCAAAAAGGGACAGTGGTTTATATAAAGCGAAATTAAATTCAGTAAAAAAACTAGCTGAATATTGTAAAGCAGCAGGCGCAGATAAATTCCCTGAAGTTGCTCCAAAAACAAGCGATGATCCTTCAGTACCGGATAATAAGGGCGATTTAGGTTATTTCACGGCATTAGACATGGTTTATCCATTCGAAACTGCAGCGTACAATACAAAACCCGGAGAAATTTCAAACGTTGTGAGAACAAAATATGGCTATCATATTTTAAAAGTTTATGATAAGCGTGCTAACCGTGGTGAGATGACTGCAGCTCATATCATGATTAAATTCGGAAAAGATGCAACACCACAAGATAAAGCGAATGCAAAAACTAAAATTGATGAGATTGCAGCAAAAATAAAAGCAGGAGAAAAGTTTGAAGAGTTAGCCAGAACTTTTTCAGATGATAAACAAACATCAGATCGCGGCGGACAATTAACTCCATTCAAAGGTGGGCGTTTGCCAAAATCATTTGAAGATGCAGCCTTTGCTTTAAAAGAAAACGGTGCTGTTTCGGAACCTGTTGAAACTCCTTACGGTTGGCACATCATTAAGCGTATCGATGTAAAAGGAATGGCAACATTCGACCAAATGAAACCTGAGTTAAAAGCGCGTGTTCAACGTGACAGCCGTTCGCAAATGGGACGCATGGCATTGATTGCACGTGTGAAGAAAGAAAGTAATTTCAAGGAAAATGCGAAGAATCGTGATGAACTTTTAAAAGTATTAGATACCACTTATTTAACTGCAACCTGGAAAGCTACTGCTGCTGATAAATTAGGTAACAAAGAAATTATTACAATGAATGATAAGAAATTCGGACAAACTGAGTTTGCTAAATTCATGGAGTCGCAAATGGTGTTTAGAAGCCCGACAGATTTAAAAGATTTGTTATTGCAATTGTATGAAAAGTGGGTTGAAGAAATGGTGGTTCAATTTGAAGATTCTCAATTAGAGACTAAAAATGTTGATTTCAGAAATCTTTTACGCGAATACCGTGATGGCATCTTATTGTTTGATTTAACCGATCAAAAAGTATGGAGCAAGGCTGTTAAAGATACTGCGGGTTTACGCGAATTTTATAATAAAAATAAAAACAATTATTTATGGGGAGATAGAGCTGATGTAACGACTTATCGTTGTACCGATGAGAAAATTGCTGCTGAGGTAAGAAAGATGTTGGCGAAAAACAAATCAGAGAAAGAAATTCTAGAAGTAATAAACAAGACTTCGCAATTAAATTTAACTGTTGAAAATGTAATGTTTTTAAAAGGAGAAAATAAGAATGTTGATGATAACTGGAAAGAAGGAATTGTCTCCAAAAATATTAAGGATGATAAAGACAGTAAATTCCTTGTGATAAAAGTGAATAAAATCATTCCAAAGTCACCTAAGGCCTTAAATGAAGCGCGCGGTGCTGTTACTGCAGATTTCCAGGTGAATTTGGAAAAGGAATGGATTGCATATTTGAAAAATAAATATCCTGTTAAGATAGATGATGCTGTATTAAAAACAGTAAAATAATAATTAGGAGTATTTAAACTTAAAACGGCTGTCAATTTAGACGGCCGTTTTTATAATTAAAATTGAGAAAAACGATATACATATTTTCGTTAGCGGTAGTATTCGCCTCCTGTAATTCAAGTTCTGATAAACTTGAAGAAAAATCAATCGCTGTTGCGGGTGATAAAGCTTTAACTGAAGATGAATATAAGCGTTTCAATTTTTTAAGTGAGTCGGTGAAGGATAGCAGTGCTATTGCAAAAAAATTGATAGAGAGCTGGGCTAAAGATGAATTGTT
>CAYQDP010000382.1:0-3346 GCA_964416235.1 uncultured Flavobacteriaceae bacterium
TACAGTTGTGGAAGCGGTCGATAAAATCCGCGATACAGCTGAAAGTCATGATCGTGTTTTTGTGATAGAAGTGATGGGGCGAGATGCCGGGTTAATTGCCTTGAGAAGCGCAATTGCATGCGGTGCAGAAGCTTTATTGGTTCCGGAAATGAAAAACGATATTAATACGTTAATGGCCAAAATAAAAAATTGGCGAAGTTCTAAGTCGAGTAAAATTGTCATTGTAGCGGAAGGCGAAGAGTTTGGCGGTGCGTATAAAGTGGGCGATTTAATTAAGAAAACTTGTCCGGAGTTTGATGTGCGTGTGACTGTATTGGGGCACATTCAACGTGGTGGTAATCCAACCTGTATGGAGCGGGTAAACGCAAGTTTGGTAGGATACAATGCTGTGTTGGCTTTAATCAACGGACATAAAAACGAAATGATTGGTATAGTCAATAAGAAAATTACTTACACGCCATTCGAAAAAGCAGTAAAACACATCGAAAAACTAGATGATGGTTTACTGAATATGATTGAAATATTATCAAGTTAATTTATGAAGAAAATTTTTGTAATTAGTTTATTATTGTCGTTGAATTTAGCGGCACAAACTCCCGATGTCCGTGATCATTTCAAAACGGCATTTGATTTGTATGAATCTGGAAAATATCAGGATGCTATTATTGAATACAGCACCTATTTAGTAAAGAATCCCGACGATGAAGCGGCATATTACAACCGCGCTTTGGCGAAATACATGATGACGGATTATAAAGATGCACTCATCGATTATAATACCAGTATAGAAAAAGGTCGTAAAAAGTTTGATGCTGTTTATGGAAAAGGATTGTGTTGGTTTTATTTAAAGAATTATGATGACGCGATAAAGGAGTTTGATAAATCTATCGCCATTAATCCTTCGCACGGAAAATCTTATATTTTTAAAGCCGCATCTTTGCACATTCAGGATAAAAACAAAGAAGCTTTACCTATTGTAAACAAAGGAATTGAATTAGATCCAAAATATGAATGGGGATTTTTCTATAGAAGTAAAATTAAATTTTACACCAATGATTTAAAAGGAGCTTTAGAGGATGCACAAAAATCAATAGAGATAAAACCTAATAATGAGTTTTATTTTCAGAGAGGATTTGTTCAGTTGGAACTAAAGAATTACGAAGCTTCGGTGGTAGATTACGATACAGTAATCAAACACAATGTGAAGGATGCCGATGCATGGTATAATCGCGGTTTATGTAAATTGGATTTAAAGAAATATGAAGAAGCAAAATTCGATTTTGATAAATCCATTGAAATTAATCCCACTAAATCGGATGCATATCACAATAGAGCACTCTGCAAATATTATTTGTTATCTTATAAAGATGCAGTTACGGATTTTAACGCTGCAATTGATTTAAGTCCGAAGTTTTACAAAGCCTATACTTACCGAGGCGCTGCCTTATATCACTTGCAGCAATATCAGGACGCCCTGGCTGATTTAAATAAATCAGTAAGTCTGAAAAAGGATTACGAGAGTACTTATTATTACAGAGCTATGGTGAAATACATGCTAGTGAATGATACCGGAGCCATCAACGATTGTAACGTAGCTTTGGGAATTCGCAAGAGTTACGATACCTATTTGCAACGCGGACTAAGCAAATACCAAATGAAAGATTATAACGGAGCTTTATTGGATTATGATGAGGCCATTAAGTTAAATCCTAAGTATGCGCGCGCATTTTTAGAGAGAGGGATATGTTACTACACACAGCAAATCGATAATATGGCGATTATGGAATTCACCAAAGCGATTGAGATAAAACCGGATTACGGCGAAGCTTACTACTACCGTGCTTTATCGGAAAACTATTCGGGTAAAAAAGACGAAAGTTGTAAGGATTTTAAAAAGGCGGTTGACTTCAAATACGAAAAGGCCGCTGCTAAAATGGCTGAGGTTTGTAAGTAGAGGAAAGAGTTCGTAGTTGGGAGTTCGAAGTTAAACGTTATACAAAATAAGGCTCAGCCTTCGATCTAATTTCATCAATTAATTCCGGATCCATAAACTTGTAATCATCATAAATCTCGAGAATAATTATTCGTTTATTTTCTGATTCTAGTGGAAAATTTGCATTGATTTTTTCTTTGTGTTTTTTTTCCATCACAAAGATTAGATCTGCCCAATTTATGGTTTTTGCAGATAATTTAATTCGCGCCGAGGATTCAGTTCCTGCCGAACGAACTTGAATGTCGCTATGGTTTTTATAGATTTCTTCAGCAGTAGGACTGCGCCAAAGATTTCGACTACATACAAAAAGAACATTCATTAAGTTATAGTTTTTGATTTTTATACTATCAACTCCCAACCCCGAATTCCCAACTGTAAAACTACTTCGTCAACTGCTTAAACACATCTTCCAGCTTTTGCTCTTCCTTATTTAGTGTAAGTACAGATAATTTATTCTGAACCGCGAAATCGAAAATTTCTTTACGAATGTCTCTATCTTCAGTTGAACTTATCTTCCAGGTGTTCTCTGAAATTTGGTCAACTTCTCTAACACCACTAATTGTCTTTAAACTATTTTTTGAAACACTCGTGTCAAACTCTACTGTATAAACTTGTTTGCTTGTGTTCTTCTGTAAATTTTGTGTGCTTTCGTTGGCAACAATTTCACCTTTGTTAATGATGATGACTTTATCACAAACAGCTTCAACTTCCTGCATTATATGCGTACTCAACATAACGGTCTTTTCCTTGCCCAAAGTTTTAATCAAGCCTCTGATTTCTTCCAATTGATTTGGGTCTAATCCTGTAGTAGGTTCATCCATAATCAACACTTTCGGGTCGTGAATAATCGCTTGCGCTAAACCAACACGCTGACGGTAACCCTTTGATAAAGCACCGATTTTTTTCTTTTGCTCCACCTGTAAGCCGGTGAGTTCAATCATTTCAGCCACACGTTTTTTGATATTATCCACTTTGTAAAGTCCGCCTACAAATTCCAAAAATTCCTTTACATACATGTCGAGGTAAAGTGGGTTATGCTCCGGTAAATAGCCAATTTGCTTTTTTACTTCCAGACTTTGCTCCAAGATATCAAAACCACAAACTTTAACTGCACCGTGAGTGGGTGGAATGTAACAGGTAATAATTTTCATCATGGTACTCTTTCCGGCGCCATTCGGACCAAGAAATCCAACAATTTCACCGGTATTCACGGTAAATGATACGTTATTGAGAGCTTTTTGCTCGCCGTATAACTTGGTGATATTATTAACAACTATTGACATAAATTATTGCTTGTACAAATCTAATAAAATTAAACCGTTTTGTAGATTTGTGTTGAAATGATTGGAATAC
>CAYQDP010000383.1:0-3344 GCA_964416235.1 uncultured Flavobacteriaceae bacterium
CGCGGGCGGTATCGAGCGTCATGGCGTCCGGCTTGAATTTGATTTAAAACAATTGGTGAGTGACATCATTAATGAATTAAGCGGTTTGTTAAAGCCTAATCAAAAAATTGATTTTACTTTTTTAGGTAGCGAATTTGTTTACCTTGACAAACAAATGATGCGAAATATTTTTATTAATTTGATTTCGAATGCTATCAAATTTTCATTAGACAGTAAAATAATTTCGCTTTTTATCTCAAATGAAAAACACACGGTTCACATTGAAGTAAAAGATCAGGGCATAGGAATTCCGAAAGAGGAACAGAAGAATTTGTTTGAACGTTTCTATCGCGCCAAGAACGCCACTAATATTCAGGGTACGGGCTTAGGTTTGAGCATCGTTGCTAAATATATTGAGGAAATGAAGGGTAAAATTGATTTTACAAGCGAACTAAATTTAGGTACCACATTCACTTTGGATATTCCTTATCAAAAACTTTAATAACATAAGTAACATATGAAAACCATTTTATTAATTGAAGACAACGTTGAAGTAAGAGAAAATACGGCTGAGATTTTAGAACTCGCCAATTTTAAAGTATTACAGGCTGAAAATGGGAAAATTGGAGTTGAAATTGCCCAGGCAAACAAGCCAGATTTAATTATTTGTGATATCATGATGCCGATTTTAGATGGTTATGGTGTTATCCATATGCTCTCGAAAAACACAGAAACATCAACTATACCATTTATATTTTTAACTGCAAAAACAGAACGCGGCGATTTCAGAAAGGGCATGGAAATGGGTGCAGACGATTATATTACAAAACCATTTGATGATGTAGAGTTATTACGTGCAGTTGAAAGCCGTTTGAAAAAAGCCGAATTGCTCAAAACTGAATTTTCCAATAATGTAGATGGTGTCAATAAGTTTTTTGATGACATTAAAAACATTGAAGAACTTAAAAAGCTATCCAATGATCGTCGTATTAAATCATTTAAAAAAAAGGAAATGATTTTTAGTGAGGGTAGCTCTCCGAACTTCCTTTACTTTTTAGCTAAAGGAAAAGTAAAAACTTTCAAATCGCATGAATACGGTAAAGAATTCATTACGAACCTGTATAAGGAAGGTGATTTCTTTGGCTACATTGCTTTACTTGAAGATTTACCGTTTGCTGAAAACGCAGAAGCATTGGAAGACAGTGATGTTTTATTGATACCTAAAGAAGATTTTTATTCTCTTATTTATAATAATGCCGGTGTGATGAAAAAATTTATCAAAATGCTTAGCGATAATATTATAGAAAAGGAAAATCAATTAGTAAACCTTGCTTATAGTTCTGTAAGAAAGCGCGTTGCAAATGCACTTGTAACTCTATATGACCGATACAACAAACAACCGGAAGAGAAATTCAATATTTCCATCTCCCGTGAAGATTTAGCCAATATTGTTGGAACAGCTACAGAATCTTTAATCAGAACTTTAAGTGATTTTAAAGAGGAAAAATTAATTGAGGTTAAAAGTAGTAATATTACAATTACCGACTATGAAAAACTAAAGAAATTAAAAGCTTAGAATTTATATTTCAAGCACACTTAACTCTTTACCCTCATCATTCTGCTTTTTAAGTGTCCAATTGTCGGTAACAGTAGTTTCCAGCCAACTTCTTCCGGATTTCCGGAAAACTTGAATATTTAAGCCAAGCTTCTGCTTAAACAGCATTTCAAGCTCATTCACAGTCATATTCTCACTTATTTCTATAGAACCATTATGATGCTTTAATATACCAATAGGAGTGCTAACGGGAATCAATTCTTTCTTTTCGCTGCCCTTGAACATTTTATGACTATGTTTAAAAAACTGAATTTTCAAATATGGAAATTCATTATTAAACTCAGCCTGCAGCTCTTCAATCGTTTTGTTATTAGTAATATTGATAATCATAGTCCGTATATTTTATAAGTTAATCGTGTATTGACATTATTGGCACTTTTGTTTTGAATGCTATTTGCTTAGTATTTGATTCATTAAATAAATTATACATCATAGAATGTGAATGACTGATAAGTGTAATTAAATCCACTTTATTACTCTTAACATAAGTAAACAAACCGCTTTCAAAATCCTTTGCTTCCACACTATTTACTTTCCATTTTTTATTCGCGCAATCCGATTTCCTTTGCGGAATGAGCATAAACTCGTTCTCTGTTTTTACATGCAAAGCGTTTATCTTTGCTTTAAAGCTTTTTGAAAAGTCTTTTAGCTTTTGCATCAATTTTGTTTCAAGGGTCTTTTGATTATCGACGGCCAACACCATTTTATTTAATTGGTGTTCTTTATATCGTTCCGGTACGATAATAACCGGACAACTAATTTTTCCGGCCACTTCCAGCCCTGTTGTTCCATAAATGAATTTAGAAAATTTTGATTTTGATTCGAGTCCGAGTACAACATAGTGCACTTTTCTACTTTTAATCAAATCGCTTACACCGGCTCTGAAAGATTTATAGGTTGAAAAGGTTTCAAAATTGACACCCTTATGCTTTTCTTCAACCTTGGCTTTATACTTATTCAGACGAGCCATATTAAACCCTTGCATTTCCTTATAAGAAATAAAATAAGCACCTGAATAGGTGTGAATAACCGGTGTTTCATAAATATGAAAAAGCATCACAGAGGCCTTATTTCGTTTCGCTAACAGAGCAGCATAATTTAATGCATTGTTCGACGATTTAGTATAATCAATACCCACTAAAATTGTTTTTGTATTTTTTATCTTTTTCATCTTATTTAGCTAATAATATTCTTAATAAATGATCTAAACTAAAATAAGCCCAGCGCGTTGGTAATATCAAAAGAATACTTACCAAGATAATTCGTGGGAACACAAATCGCATGTCCCACATTGGTTTTAAATATGAAAACGCGATGGCAACCATTATAAGATCCAATCCTAATAAACTTAACGCATAATTTTTAAATAAACCCAAGATTAATAACAATCCCCCAAAAAATTCAACATAAGAAGTATAATAAGCTGAAAACGTCAATAAAAAAGAAGGTATTTTTTTTTGTTGAGCCTCATATCTGAATGTTTCTATTACACCCTGTAATTTTACATTAAATACTTTATCGTATCCCTGAAACATAAAAATAACCCCGCAAAAAACACGGAGAATTAACTCTACTGCATAATATTTTATACTAATTTCCATTGGTAATAGTTTTACAAAGTTGATTTATTAAATATACAAAAACCGTGAGCATTATCAAACTTAAAGGTGATCTTTGTCATAAGTCCGGCCTTCTTAATGTTGCAGATTTGTAGGGTAGTTAATAACCTTTAAACAATATAGAATGGAAA
>CAYQDP010000384.1:0-3314 GCA_964416235.1 uncultured Flavobacteriaceae bacterium
ATAATGGTACAGGTAACGTTGCTTACAGTGGAGGAACTGGTCCTTACACATTCTTATGGTTACCTTCTTTAAATAATACGTCTAGTGTAAGTAATTTGCCTCCGGGTACACATACAATTCAAATCACTGATAACTTAGGTTGTGTTACTACTAAGACAGCTATCATTACACAGCCTGCGGCCTTAACTGCTGCAGTTACTTCATCTAACTCTAACTGTACACAGGCAAACGGTAATGCCTGTGTTGTTGCAGGCGGTGGAGCTGGTGGATATAGTTATCAGTGGACAGGTAACCCATTATTTACTAACTCTTGTATTAATAACGTTGTTGCAGGTTCTTATACTGTTACTGTAACGGACGCTAATGGTTGTACAGCTTCAGCTGTTGCACTGATTAATGATATTGCAGGACCTTCTGTTGTTGTTACAGCTACAACTCCTGTTTCATGTTTTGGAGGGACTAATGGTTCTGCCAACGTAAGTATTACAGGCGGTGTTGGTACAATAAGTGTTATCTGGTCGTATTTAGCACAAACAACTCCAAACGTAAATAATTTGCCTGCGGGTTTACACTCTATTACTATTACGGATGGTGCCGGTTGCGTAGCATCTGCTTCAGTAAATATTACACAGCCAACACAATTAGTAAGTGCAATTGCTAACGTTACTATGGTTACGTGTTCCGGAGCTAATAATGGTTCAGCAACAATGCTTACAAATGGTGGTACTCCTGCATACACTTATACTTGGACACCAAGTTCACAAAGTTCTTCTGTTGCGGTAAGTATGGGTCCTGGTATTTATACTTGTGTTGTAAGTGATGCAAATGGATGTACAAGCAGTCAAACTGTAAATATTTCTCAACCAAATCCATTACAAATAAGCAGCTTCTCAGTAACTAACTTAAGTTGTTTTAATAATAACTCCGGTCAGATTAATACAACTATAATTGGTGGTTCACCTGCATACTCCATAACATGGAGTCCTGCTCAACCGGCTAATCCAATCATCACTAATTTACCTGCCGGAACTTATAGTTTAACTGTAACCGATACAAAATCTTGTTCTGTAAATGGTGTATACATTGTTACACAGCCTACGCAGTTAACTTCTGCAGCAACGGCTACTCCTGCTACTTGTGGTAATCCTAACGGTAGTGCTACTGTAACAGTAAATGGTGGTACCCCTGGTTATAATTATAACTGGAATACACCAACTCCTCAAAACACTTCTGTTGCTACAGGTATGGCAGCAAATACATGGAGTTGTATAATTACAGATGCAAATGGTTGTATTATTACTCAATCAGTAACAGTACCAAACGCACCAGGACCTGTTTTAGCTGCAATGAATTATACAGCACCATTATGTTTTGGTCAGCAGAATGGAGCAATGTCAATAACATTTACTTCTGGTACAGCACCATATTCATTCCAATGGAATAATCCATCAGCTTCAACTACACAAACAGTTAATGGTGTAGGTGCCGGTGTTTATTCAGCAACAGTTACTGATGCTTATGGCTGTACTGCAAACGGTGTGGTGAATGTTATTCAACCTAATCAGTTATTGCTGAATGTTAGTGCAAATCAAACGATTTGTTACGGGCAATCAGCGCAAATATTTGCTGCAGGCTCTGGGGGAACAACTCCTTATACTTATAGTTGGACACCAAGCACATTAGTTGGTGGTGGACCACATGTTGTAAATCCTACAAGTAGCGCATCTTATCAGGTATTCTTAACTGATATTAATAATTGTACTACTTCTCCAAAAACAATTAACATTAACGTACTACCTCAGTTAACTGCAAATGGTACTGCTGTTACAAGGTGTGACGGAGCAATGGCATCATTTAGTGCGCAAGTTGCAAGCCCGGGTAATGGTGGGCCATATACTTACAATTGGAGTAATGGAGCTACAACTTCTAATATAACAGTACAAGCTAATTATGCTACCACACCTAATGTTTATACATTAACAATCAGTGATGGATGTTCTGTTCCAAGTGCCGTTGCTTTATATACGTTAGATGTAAATCCATTACCTAGTGGAACAATTACAGCAGACGTAACTTCGGGTTGTGCGCCATTAAGTGTAAACTTCCATGGAATTACAACATCAACAACTGATGTTCTAAATTGGAATTTTGGTGATGGATTAGGCTCAGGAAATCCAATTAATCATTTGTATACCGACCCTGGGGTTTATACTGTTCAATTAAATATAACCAATCAATTTGGTTGTAAAATGGAATATGTAAACCAAAATTACATTCAGGTGTTTGGTGTTCCTGTAGCAGAGTTTTTCCCAACACCTCAATCTACTTCAATTTTAGATCCGGGAATTCACTTTACAAATACTTCAACAGGAGCATCAAGTTATTTCTGGGATTTCGGTGATTACAATTCTCCGTTCAATAATACAACTCAAATGCACCCTGATCATGTTTACGAGTTAGCGGGAGTTTATCAGGTGTACTTAGTTGCAATTAATGATAAGGGTTGTATGGACACAGTAATGCACTTTGTTGAAATTACACCTGATTATGCATTGTATATTCCTAATGTATTTACACCGGATGGTAACGGTTTAAATGATACATTCCAACCAAAAGGTGTTGGTATTGATGAAGACGATTATAAAATGTACATTTTTGATCGTTGGGGTGAAATCATCTTTACAAGTGATGAGTTCCGCAAAGGATGGGATGGTACAGTGAAAGGAAGTACAAAATTAGCAGAGCAAGGTGTTTATGTGTATCGTATTCTCGTGAAGGATTTACAAGGAACAGTACATGAGTACATCGGACATGTAACAAACTTAATCAGACAAAAGGCAGTGGATTAATCAAGTAATCTTAAGAATAAAAAAGCCCGAATTATTTCGGGCTTTTTTATTTATTATGAATTTTACTTTTTAATTTTTCCGTTGAGCTGAATGTCGCTTATTGCTAATTGATCAAACTTATCTCCTTTGTAAAGTTCAATAACTCTTAAACGAATTCTATAACGTCTTGATTTTTCAATTTTAAGTTTATCAATATCTATGCCTTGCATTTTGTAAGTATTCTCAAATGTAATTTCAGCATATGGTTTTTCGTTAATGCTCATCGACACTTTTTTGAGGCGGGAATAGTTCTTCCAGGTTTGCATGTCTTTACGCCAACCATTAGCAAAATAAATGCTTCTGATCTCCGCACTTGGAACTTCTGCGTTTTCCTCAATATCGATTACAATTTCAATTACTTCATTTTTACCATCCCACGCGGTGAGCCAACATGTTTTCATGTTTCCGTCAAACATGTTTTTTGCT
>CAYQDP010000385.1:0-3312 GCA_964416235.1 uncultured Flavobacteriaceae bacterium
AGTAGTATTTTTCTGCTATATTTAGCAAAACAATTTTATGAGCACAGCAACAGGAAAACATCCAAAAGGCCTTCCTTTTTTGTTCTTCACCGAAATGTGGGAGCGTTTTGGCTATTACCTCATGATAGGAATTTTTGTTTTATACATGACAGATCTTCCCGGAAAAGGCGGACTTGGATTAGATAACTCAGATGCCGCGGATATATTCGGAACTTTTATTGCTTTTGTATACTTAACTCCTTTTATGGGTGGTTTACTCGCCGATTTAAAATTAGGCTATCGTTTTTCCATAACTCTCGGCGGAATTTTAATGGGAATTGGTTATTGCATGTTGGCCATTCCTGAAAAATGGGCGTTTTATGTTTCATTGGGCACAATGATAGTCGGTAACGGATTTTTTAAACCTAACATCTCTACTCTACTCGGTAATTTATACAACGACCCACAGTACAAAGCCAATAAAGATTTTGGATTCAATATCTTTTACATGGGCATCAACATCGGTGCATTTGTTTGTAATTTCATTGCAGCTTTTATGCGTCATAATTTCGGATGGGGCTTTGCTTTTATTTCAGCAGGCATCGGTATGTTTATTGGCGTTATTATTTTTTGGTTAGGAAGTAAACACTATGCGCATGCTGATGTACGTAAAGAACCAAAACCGGAAGACAAACCTTTATTGATGCGCTTCGCCATGTTATTAGGCATTGCGCTTGTCTTAGGAATTATTGGATGGATAATTCCGGGCAACATTATGGGTAGCGATAGTACGGATGCTTTCTTTTTCGGCTGTATACCTGTAATTGTTTTTTATTCCGGAATCTATAAACAAGCTACAGCTGAAGAAAAAGTACCATTAGGGACTATGTTCACCATTTTTGTGATTGTTATTTTGTTCTGGACCGTCTTCAAGCAAAACGGCACAGCCCTTACCACTTACGCCGAGCATTATACCGATCGCGAAATGCCTACTTACATGGTTGGAGTATCTGATAAACTCCACATGATTGAGAAAAAGAAAGCGGCGAACGATAGCGTGTATCAATTGGATGAGCAGTTCAGAAAAATTAAAGATGAAAATGGCAAAGCACAATTGTGTTATGATTATCCAACCTATTTTAAAAACCTTCCTCCCGAAAAATATCCTAAAGAAGGAGAATCCCTGAATTTAATCTCAACGGAATTATTCCAATCCATTAACCCGTTCTTTGTTGTGGCATTAACTCCACTCGTTGTTGCCTTCTTTGTTTATTTACGTAAACGCGGTAAGGAACCAACTACTGCAACAAAAATCGCCTACGGTTTATTGATAAGTGCGCTTTCTACTTTAGTAATGGTATTTGCAGTTTACCAAAGTGATAATGGTATGCATAAAGCCAGTGCCTGGTGGCTCATTGCCAGTTACGGCGTCATAACTATAGGAGAGTTGTGTTTAAGTCCGATGGGATTATCCATGGTGTCAAAACTTTCTCCGCCTCGGTTTACTGCTTTAATGATGGGAGGATGGAGTTTAGCAACATCAATTGGAAATAAATTAAGTGGTGTGATGGGTAAGAATTGGGATAAGTTTGATAACAAAGCCAATTATTTCTATTTGAATTTTTTCTTATTAATGTTCGCGACAATAATATTATTTGTGTTATTGAAACGATTAAATAAAGCTTTTAAAGAAAATTAATATGTTACTCTGCTCAATAGTTGCAACCGGTTTAAACAACGAGATTGGCAAAGACAACAAACTGCTATGGCATTTGCCTGCGGATTTAAAGTTTTTCAAATCCACTACTATGGGTTGTCCGATAATTATGGGAAGAAAAACATTCGAATCCATTGGCAGGATTTTACCCGGACGAAAAAACATAATTATTTCGAGGAATGCCGGATTAAAAATTGAAGGCGCAGAAGTTTACCCTTCTTTTGAAGAAATGATGAAAAACTGTGATGTTGAAAAAGCATTCATCATTGGAGGAGCAGAAATCTACAAACTTAGTTTACCATTTGTAAAAGAAATTTACAGAACCTTAGTAAAATCAAATTTTGACGCGGATACTTTTTTCCCGGAGATAAAACCCAACGAATTTGGTTTAGTTTGGGAAGAAGAACATCTGAAAGACGAGAAAAACAATTTCGATTACACCTATCAAAAATTCGTAAGGAAATAATCAGAACTCGAATTTATAACCGATTCCCTTCACGGTTTTAATGTATTCTTCGCCCAGCTTCTCGCGTAATTTACGAATGTGAACATCGATGGTTCTGTCGCCTACCACAACATCATCCCCCCATACCGTATCTAGTATCACCTCACGTTTAAATACTTTTCCCGGCTTACTACTTAACAATAACAACAGGGCGAATTCTTTACGAGGTAATTCTATGACTTCACTATTTTTATACACTCTGTGCTGCTCTGTATCAATTTTTATAGCACCTAAATCAATAACAGTTGCGACAAACGGTGTGTCGTTTTTATAGCGCCTTAACAAGGCTTTCACTCTGCTGATAAAAACACGCGGCTTTATTGGTTTCGTAATGAAATCATCAGCGCCCACTTCAAATCCTGTGATTTGTGTATACTCTTCGTTGCGTGCGGTTAAAAATGTAATGATTGTGTTTTTTAATTCCGGAATTTCCTTTAATTGTCGGCATGTTTCAACACCATCCATTTCCGGCATCATAATATCCAAGACAATTAAATGCGGTTTTTTCTCTTTAGCAATTGCCAATCCCTCTGCGCCGTTATTAGCGGTATAAACCGTGTAGCCTTCCTTTTTTAAATTATAGGAAAGGAAATCAAGAATATCCGGCTCATCATCCACCAATAAAATTGTATGATTAACCGAATCACTCATACTAAATCAAATCGAATAATGAATTAATTCCCGGATAACGGTTTACTGTAAATCCTTCCGCATATCGCACTCCTATGGCTCTTCCCCAAATAACATTTTTTGCTTTAATAGCTTCTAAAAATTCAGGTGTTGAAATTGGGGTAACGGGTTCTTTGGATTTTGGATTATAAAACTGTGAAGAGAAAGCCATGATAGCTTCCATTTTCTTATCCATAAAATCGGTAATATCAATAACGAAATCAGGGTGAATGAAATTATCCTGAATGTAATGATAAACAGCTTTTGGTCGCCAGCAATCTTGCTTTTTGCCTTTATGTGCCGTTGATATTTTAATCAAGCCGCTATAAAAACAGGAATCTGCTACTAATTTAGCAGCACGACCATGATCAGGATGACGGTCGCTGATTGCATTGCATAAAACAATTTCAGGTTTATAGAGACGGATTTTTTCGATTATCTT
>CAYQDP010000386.1:0-3311 GCA_964416235.1 uncultured Flavobacteriaceae bacterium
TGATCTTCATGCACCAATATGGTTAATCCGTTTGGTAAAAGAAATTTCTTGTAAGGAATAACAATTTCCTCACCTTTTTTTGTAACCTCTTCAATAAGTTTTGGATGAACAGGTTTGTTTTGTGAGTTACCGGTTAATGTAATAGCCGTTAATGCAGCTACAGCTACGGATTTCAATATAAAATTCGATTTTATCATAGTAAAAAATTGTGTAACGAATTTAAACCTTCTTAAGCAATTCGACACCAATTAAGCTTTAAAATAACTTAAATGAAGGATAGATTCACGTATTATGGGTGATAAAAAAAGCCGGCAGAAGCCGGCTTTCTTAAGCTTGTAATTTAGATTATTTAATTAAAGTAACATGACCTTTTAACTCATGCGCTTTACCGAACACATCAGTAATGTTAATTAACCAAGTATAAACTCCATCAGCAATAATCTTACCGCCACGTCCCTGGTATTTTCCATCCCAACCTTCTTCAAAAGATTTAGTTCCAAATATTTTTTCACCCCAACGGTCAAAGATTTGTAATTCATATTTTACAATACCAAAACCTTTAGGTTGGAATACATCATTCAATCCGTCAGCGTTTGGCGTGAAGGCATCAGGTACATAAATTCCAAAGTCTTCTCCAACTACAATTGGCCTTACTATTGTGTCAACACAACCCTTGTCACTTTTCACAACTAAAGCAACAGCATAAGTACCGGGTTCTGTATAAAGGAAAGTAGGGTTTTGTAAAGTCGAAGTGTATTGAGCCGTATTCATAAAGTACCACTGCCAACTCACAATGTTAGCACTGTGTGATGCATCCGTGAACACAACGTCTCCATCAACGTTAATTATTGGTTTAATAGGGGCATGATTAAAATCTGCAACCGGATTAGGATAAACCTGTGCAGTATATGTTGTGCTTCCTGTACAACCTGCAGCGTCAGAAACTACTGCAGAGATAGTATAAACGCCTGTAGTTGTATAGCAAGTAGCTGCTGTTAAACCTACGCCACTTGTTCCGTCTCCTAAATTCCAGTTCGCATTTGCAACAGTTGGTGTACTAGTAACATTAAACTGAACACACAACGGCGCACAACCTGTGTTTGGTCCTGATGTAATAGAAGGAACCGGATTAGGATTGATTTGTGCGGTTGCTGTTGTTGAAGCAGAACAACCATTTCCATCTGTAACTGTTACTTGGTAGGTTCCTGAATAATTTGTTGTATTAGCATTTACAGTTGGGTTTTGAACGCTTGAGAAGAATCCATTTGGACCAGTCCATTGATAGCTAACACCGCCAGTAGCAGAAAGCATCAAAATATTATTAATACAAATCGGACTGTTGGTTACAATAGAAGGTGTTGGAGCAGGAGTAACCGCAACGTTGGCATTTGCTGTATTCACACAACCACCAGCAGTTGTAACGGTAACAGTATAAACCCCCGACATCGCTGTTGTTGCGTTCGGTATTGTTGGATTCTGTAAGTTAGATGTAAATCCACCAGGACCGCTCCAGTTATAAGTAGAGCCTCCATTTGCTGTTAAACTAATCGTTTGATTTTCGCAAAGCGAAGGATTATTTACTACAGGAGTTGGATTACTATTGATGACAACATTTGTAGTAATGCTATTAGAACAATTGTTCGCATCAGTAACAGCAAACGTATAAGTCCCGTTAGCCGCTAAAGTCACATTATTGATATTCGGACTTTGAAGTGGACTACCAAATGAATTTGGTCCGGTCCAAGTATATGTAACAGCCGGACTACCTGCTAACATCAGTGTGGCGCCTTCACATAACGGTCCGTTATTTGCGGCAGTAGGTGTAGGTAAAGCATTAACAGTAACGTTAGTGCTACCGTTTGCCTGACAACCACCAAAATCTACAGTGAAATTATATGTACCTGCCATTGCTGTTGTTGCACCTGCAATTGTTGGGTTTTGTAAATTTGAATTAAATCCTGGACCTGTCCATGTATAAGTTGCTCCTGCAGTACCATTTAATTGAATTGTTTGTCCAGCACAATAAGGTCCGGTGTTATTTGCAGCTGCTGTTGCCGTTGCAATAATTAGGTTAGTTGTAGCTGTTGCAGTACAACCATTCAAAGTAACTGTTACCATATAAACACCGCCATTTGCGACTCCTAATCCTGTTAATGTATTGTTTTGTGCGGCAGACGTAAATCCTGAAGGCCCTGACCAATTATAAGTACCGCCACCTGTTCCGTTTATCGTTACACTTCCACCTACACAAACCGGACCAGTATTATTGGCAGTAGGAGTTGGATCTGGATTTAAAACTACTACCGAAGTGGTTTGGGCAGTACAGCCTGCATTTGTTATTGTATGAGTTACTGTATAAGTTCCAGGCGCTGTAAAGTTAACCGGCCCATAATTATTTGTGTTACCTGTTGCAGGGGCGCCTGCTGCCGGAGAGAAATTATACGTGTGTGTACCGGCTGCGGTAGTCGCATTAAACGTAAATGCATTACCGGTTAAACACTGTGTATAGCTAGGTGTAGTGAAGGCAGGGTTCGGACCGTTAGGAACGTTAATGACTAATGATTGTGTAACAACACAAGACGCAGTATTAGCAATTGTTTGATATACCGTGTACGTTCCTGCACCAGGGAAGGAAACAGTACTTGTAGGACTCGTAGTTGTATAGGAAGCTGGTGCACCAGGGCCTGTGAAAGAGTAGCTTTGCACGGCAGGAGCTGCAGATCCAGGATTTGTTATTGTATACGATGTGCAAACATTAGCGGTTGTGAAACCGGCTAGTGGAGGAGGCGCAAATGTTAAGTTAACAGTACGAGTAATAGGCGCACAAGATCCGGGAGGATTCATGCTTAATGTATAGGCACCACCGACACTTGTTGTGAATGATTGATTAGGATTATTAGTTACACCACTTCCGGCAGGACCGTTCCATGTATAAGGACCCAGTCCCGGTGGGGCAACAACTGTGGCAGTGGCTGCGCATGCGCCTGCGGCAACAATGCTAGCGCCTGCAGGGAAAGGTACATTGTTTACATTAACAACCATAGGATCACACATAGCATCAATGAAAGCCATACCATGATGGCCCCATCCTGTACAATCACCAACTGTAATTTGTA
Source organism: uncultured Flavobacteriaceae bacterium (assembly GCA_964416235.1). Classification (GTDB taxonomy): domain Bacteria; phylum Bacteroidota; class Bacteroidia; order B-17B0; family Aurantibacillaceae; genus JAHEYG01. Next base: position 3,117 of record CAYQDP010000386.1, read on the forward strand.
TAGTAACACAAGATCCAATGTAAGGAGTTAAATCAAGAGAGTATAATTGCCATGCTGTTGTATAGGAGTAGCCTGATGTGTTAGTTGACCAACCACTCGGCATTGTTGATGCACATGAAGGACCAGGCGCATTAACACTTAAGCTTGGACAAGCTAAAGGAGCATTCGTACAGTTAAGCATTGTGATTTTCATGA
>CAYQDP010000387.1:0-3304 GCA_964416235.1 uncultured Flavobacteriaceae bacterium
AAAATCTAATTCTGCCTCTAATAAAGCTTCTTTACTATTTGCAGGATTCATTTGATAAGTTTTTTTATCGCCAAATTTTGGTGCACTGTCTAATGCATCTCTGAACGGTCCATAAAATGCGCTGGCATACTTAGCCGTGTAGCTCATAATAGACACATTCGTAAATCCATTGTCATCTAACACATCGCGCAGGTGTGCCACGCGTCCATCCATCATGTCGCTCGGACCAATGATATCCGCTCCGCATTGAGCTTGAGCAAGTGCCATCTTTCCAAGCACCTCCAATGTTTCATCATTTAATATTTCTCCATTCTTCACTATACCATCATGCCCGTCGCTGCTATAAGGATCCATGGCAACATCCGTCATGATAACAGCCTCCGGAAATTTTTTCTTAACCTCAGTTAATGTACGCAAATACAAACCCTTTTTATTCCAACTCTCAGTGGCTTTCTTATCTTTTAATTTTTCTTCGATGTTAGGGAATAAAGCAAATGTATTAATCCCCAAATTTAAACAGGACTCAATTTCCTTCAGTAATAAATCGGATGAAAATCTGAATATTCCCGGCATGGAAGCAACTTCCGATTTTTTATTTTTTCCATTGATTAGAAAAAGTGGAAAAATAAAATCGTTTACCGTTACTTCATTTTCCTGCACTAATTTTCGTATTGCTTCGCTTTTGCGATTGCGGCGCGGACGATGTGTTATCATATTGTTACCGGATTAAGTTTTTGTTCGGATTGTAGTCCTCTATACATAACATACAATGAAATTGCCATTAATACATGACCAAGATCCATGTGATTAAACCAATTTGAAATAGCGAGTTTAGCCACATGACTTACTACTGCCAAAACGGTAATGCCGATACCAATAATTAATCCCATACTGAAACCGGATTTTGTTTTGTTGTAATGAATGATCTCCAAGATCAATACCATCAACACTAAACCAATGGCTGCTTGTATTTCTACAATTACAAAAGTTCGATAAAAGGCCAGAACTAAAACAATGATGACCAATTCTATGATATTGAAAATGCGAAGCGCTGAATATGCTTTTTTACCAATACTATCTGTTGTATGATGAAGAACCGCAAATTGAGCGAAAGCAACACCTGCAACACCAAACGACCAACCAATCATACGCCACTCGAATCCTACTTTGTAAGCAAATGCATGTCCGATAAATCCTGCAACAAGAGTTGACAAGGCGGTAAATAAAAAAAAGTATCTGTATAATTGAACAGCTCGTGAATTAGATGAAGAATTCGTATTGAAATAAGCGATAAAACCAACTGTGGCCACCATCATATCCGTTAGAACAGTTATGGGTTCATCAATTCTTAAACCAAATAGTTCGATGCTTGGATTTTGGAAAGGGACCATTGTTTAAAAATGCAAAAATTTAGTTAAAGTTCAAAACGGCACGGAATAAACCTAGGTCATCGAATGAAGTCGTTGTAGTGATTTGCGTTTCTTTCACTCCCTTTTTTACAAGCGCATTCCTTGTCGCATCGCCCATGGCTACTGCAAACTGAGTGCTACTTAATTTATTTTTTTCGAAATACGCATCAACATTACTAGGACTCGTAAAAATGATGATGTGCGTTGAAGGATCAATTTCCACACTGTGCTTTAATGTTGCATACACGGGAATACTTATTGCATTTTCCCGCTTAGGAAATTGGTTTTGTATACTCATCAAACTATCCTTGGCAATTGGAAATAAAACCTTGGCATTTCCAACTTTGGCTGCAAATTGCTTACCGATTAATTTTGTATCCGTGCTTTGTCCGATAAAATCAGCACGCAAACCGAATTTTCTTAATTCATCTGAAGTAGCTTTACCTACGCAACCGATTTTTACTTTCCCAAGAGAAGGTTTTTGGTTAAAGAAATACCGTACCGCATGCTTACTGCTAAAAAACAACCATTCCGTTTGCGGTAATTCCTTCAGGGTAATTTGTTTAAACTCTATTAAACTTTTTGCTTCCAAACTATAACCAATTCCGTTTAAAGCACGAGGTAAAAAATCTTTATCGTTAACCTGACGAGTAATAAAAACTTTCTTTGCTTGTAGCGATTGAATGTGATCGACTATTTTATCGGAGAAACCATCTGTATTATAAGTTTCAAAATAAAGTTGTTTTGGCATTGCATTCCACGACGATGCAATACTAACCCAGGTTTTAAATTTGAAACGGTCTTCATCATCTTTTTCGGTTTCGCAATAAACACCTAAAGGAAGTTGACATCCTCCATCAAACAGATTTAAGACACGGCGTTCGATATTGATACGGATTAAAACATCCAAATCATTTATCTCATCAATTAGATCGAGTAATTTATTATTGTTTTCTTTTATTTGCCAAGCCAAGACACCTTGCGCAGGAGCAGGGATAAATTCGGTGGGCGATAAACGTTCCACATGAAATTCATTGAGATCAATTCCTAAACGCTCTACACCTGCCGCTGCTAACAGAATAGCATCGTATTGTTTCTCCGCCAACTTTTTAATGCGAGTGGGAACATTTCCTCTTAAATCTTTCAATTCTACATCCGGTCGGAAAGCTAATAACTGAGACTTACGTCGAGCCGATGACGTACCAACCAGTGCCTTTTCTTTTAAATTAAATTTTTTGTTTTCGTCAACCGCATCTTTTCTTATGAGTAGTAACTCGGATGGATCTTCGCGATGAGAAACACCTGCAATGATTAATCCTTCAGGATTTGTTGTTGGTAAGTCTTTATGAGAATGTACGGCTAAATCAATTGTTCCCGCTAATAATTCTTCTTCCAATTCCTTGGTAAAAAAACCCTTTCCTTCTAATTTATCGAAACTGGTATTCCACTGCTGAGTTCGATCGCCTGAAGTACTAATGATTTTCAGTTCAACTTCACAACCCTTTTTCTCCAATAAATCCTTTGTGTAATTGGCTTGCCAAAGCGCTAATTCGCTGCCACGCGTACCGATAATGATTTTCATTTTAATCTTTGCTAAGCAAAACCTCCTTGGCTGTTTTCATCGCCACGGCATTATATTTTTTCTCTACGTAATTTAGAACTTTATCAAGCACTTCTTTACTTTTATCGTCGAGAGAATTAATTTCTTTTGAAAAAACTTCATTCATGGCCAATTCCTTAATGGCCTTTACTTGTTTTGGAATTTCTCCGAAGGCCAATTCAATTTTGCGCTCATTGTAAAGCGTAATGAATTCATCCAATTTGCTTTTGATAATAGCGCGGCATTTATCTACCTCGCCTTTTCTTAAATCGAGATTTTTTTCAGCTTGTGACTT
>CAYQDP010000388.1:0-3282 GCA_964416235.1 uncultured Flavobacteriaceae bacterium
TTACGCACCTTGTTTAATGATTTTGAAGAGGGCGCTTTTGAGGGAGAATATTTTAATTCTTATTTCGACAGAAAAGGCAAGGATTATTTTTATCAGTTACTGAAACCATTGGCGGATAATTCAAATTTAAAGGAGGAAGAATATTACGATTGGGGGTCAGAGCAAAAATTCCAAACAGCCATCGGTGTTGGAGAATGCGCCGGCGTAATTATTGATTTGGTGCAGACCTTATTTTTGGAAGCGGAAGAAAAACTTAGCTATAGCTTGAATAATCTGAAGGCAGGAAACTATGGTGATAGTATTTATCATTCTTATTCGGTTTTCATACAAGCTGCCAAAGCCATTCTCTTAGATGCCGGTTTGCATGTGAATACTCACCATGCCTTAATTAATGATTTCGACACCCATTTTGTTGCAACGGGAAAGTTTGAATTAGGAAAGAATTTTAAGGATATCGTGTTGCGAATAAACAAAACGGAGCCTTCTCAAAATTTTGCTTCAAGTTATTTTTCGGAAGCCCTGAAATTTTTTAATGACGTAAAGAATTATCGTGAATCAAATAAAGAAATTGTTGAACATGCTTAAGAAACATAAAATATACATCAAGTACGAGTATTGTTGCTGTTGTATGATAATGCAAAGCTCATTGTAATATTTCCTCCATTATAATGAGCTGCTTAAAGGAGGAAAAAACCACTTAAATAAATAACTCATTATAATAATTGAAATCATGAAAAAGGAAATATATCCAAAATTAACTGTAGTAGGTGCGGGTCCGGGCGATCCTGAATTATTAACCGTAAAAGCGATCAACGCTTTAAGTGAAGCAGATGTTGTGCTTTACGACGCTTTGGTCAACAAAGAAATATTAAAGTACGCGCCAATTGACGCGTTGAAAATTTATGTTGGGAAGAGAAGCAACAAACACACGTATACACAAGAGCAAATTAATAACCTAATTGTTGATTTTGCTTTTACACACGGACGTGTAGTAAGATTAAAAGGCGGCGACCCATTTGTGTTTGGAAGAGGTAGTGAAGAAATCCAACACGCGGAAGCTTTTAATATTGAAACAGCCATTGTTCCCGGCATTTCCAGTTCTATTGGTGTTCCGGGAGCCAGCGGAATTCCGGTTACGCACAGAGGGCTGAGCGAAAGTTTTTGGGTGATTACAGCCACTACGCAAAGTGGAGAATTATCCAATGACATTTATGACGCTGCGAAATCAAACGCAACAGTTGTGGTGTTAATGGGATTGAATAAACTCCAGGAAATTGCTGAGGTGTTTAAGTCTGCAGGAAAGTTGGCAACACCGGTAGCCGTTATTCAAAACGGCACTTTACCAACAGAGAATGTAGCGATTGGAACGATAGACACAATTGCGGAGGAAGTAAAGGAATTAGGCATTAAGTCCCCGGCAATAATTGTAATTGGAGAGGTGGTTAAGCTGCACAAGTATTATGACCTATTGGTAAATGAACAGAATTATGTCTTGAATTAAAATGCGTTTTATTCTCTTCATACTAATTCTGTTTTCCTTAAAAACCAGAAGTCAGGAAACGGTTCCGGTTATCCGCTATACCAACGCGGTTTGGTTAGGTTATTTCAGCTCCATTAATTTCAAAAAGCACTGGAGCGTGAATACCGATTTGCAATACAGAATGAAAAACTGGTTGGCTAATCCCAGTCAAGCACTCGTGAGATCGGGATTAGCTTATCGGTTGAATGATAAAGTCAGATTTACAATTGGTATAGCTCACTTCCGTTTTTATTTAAATAATGTTGTTACACGGGGCGAATGGAGACCATGGCAGGAAATACTATTGACCAACGATATAAACAAAGTTAAAATTGCACATCGCCTGCGCGCAGAGCAGAGGTTTAATGAGTCAACAAGAAAAGGCAAGCCAAGCGGAGAGTATCTTTTTAATTGGCGCTTTCGATACCGTATTGAGCTACAGATTCCTGTTTTGAGGAAGAATGGAAAATCTATTTCCATGATTGGAGGAGATGAGTTGTTAGTCAATGCCGGTAAAAACATTCGCTATAATTATTTTGATCAAAACCGATTGTATGTTGGAATTAATTTCGAGCAAAATAAAAACCTTACTTACCAAATTCAATTCATGAAAATATGGCAACAACAAAGTAACGGATTAACCCTGGATGATATTTCCGTGATACGTTTAAATGTGTTTCACAAAATAAATTTATGAGTGTAGAAGTAAATAACAAATTATTCCCTGTATTTCTAAAGCTTGAAAACTTTAGGGTGCTTATTATTGGCGGAGGAAAAGTGGCGCATGAAAAAGTAACCGCGGTCATCAATAATAGTCCTGCTACAAAAATAAAATTAGTGGGAACACACGTGAGTGATGAAATTAAAAAATTAGCGCATTCGAATTCCAATCTCGAAATACATCAGCGTTCATTTGTAGAATCTGATTTGGAAAACACCGACCTCTTGATTTCTGCCATTAACAATAAAGAAACCAGTTTGCAAATAAAACAACTGGCACAGGCAAAAGGAATTCTTGCGAACGTTGCCGACACACCGGAGCAATGCGATTTTTATTTAGGCTCCATTGTACAGAAAGGAAATGTAAAAATTGCCATTTCCACCAATGGTAAATCACCAACATTGGCGAAGCGTTTGCGCGAAACATTTGATGAATCACTTCCAAACGACATTAATGATGCCGTTGAAAACTTAGTCGAGATCAGAAAATATTTGGAGGGTGATTTTTCTGAAAAGGTAAAGCAACTGAATGAAATAACATCTGTTTTAACCAAGGAGAGCATTCATGTAAAACCAAAAATCAGTAAGCAACGAATCTGGATTTATAGTTTAACGGCTCCTGTGTTAATTTTGGTGGGATATTTGCTTTATCATTTTTTACCGCCACAATTAATAAACGACTATGCGGTTACTTTGGTTAGCAACATTCATTCCGATATTTTGATTTTTATTTTAGCAGGATTTACCGCGCAGATGATTGATGGCGCATTAGGCATGGCATACGGCGTCACCGCTACATCTTTTCTATTATCGGCAGGAGTTCCTCCCGCTGCTTCCAGCGCAAGCGTGCACGCATCTGAAGTTTTCACGAGCGGTGTTTCCGGACTCATGCACTTAAAGTTTGGAAATGTAAACACAAAATTGTTTCGCAATTTATTATTACCGGGTGTGCTTGGCGCTATATTAGGCGCGTACATTTTAACTTCTTTCGAAGAATACAATTACATCATTAAGCCGCTTGTGTCTGTTTACACGTTGATTTT
>CAYQDP010000389.1:0-3280 GCA_964416235.1 uncultured Flavobacteriaceae bacterium
GAAGAGCTAGGTGAACTATTAAGAAAAGAACTACGCGCTATAAAATCCGATTTAATTACTACTGTTCGCGGTAAAGGATTATTTAATGCTATCATTATTAAAGAAAAAAACGGGAAAACTGCCTGGGACGTATGTTTGAAATTGGCCGAAAATGGTTTATTGGCCAAGCCAACTCATGGCGACATTATTCGCTTTGCTCCGCCTTTAGTTATTACCAAGGAGCAGATTTTAGATTGTGCCCGAATTATCAGGGAAACCATTGAAAATTTTAGTTAATTAGTTAATTGGTGTTAAAAAAACAAACTAAACTTTAAATTTAATTTGCAATTCGGTTTCATTTTAAACTACCTTTACCGCATGAAGTTTCGCAAACATAAATTATTGTCGTTTTTATTTTTGTCGATTTTTCTTTCGTCCCTTGCATTTGGCATTTCGAACTCCCTTATCAACTCTATTCCGAACATTGCCCACTTCTCTAAAAACAAAGAGATAAAGTGTAATTGTCATGATGAGTTCTCAAATGAAAATTTTGTATTCGAAGAAAACGAAAATGAGAATGAGAGCGAAACCAATCTAAATGCACTCGCTTTATTGCTTCCTTTTTTTGCTTCTGATTTCATTTCTCAATACACGTCCTTTACTTTCAATTTTTCCGATCCGGTTAAAGAGAAAACGACTACATCAATCTTTATTGCAATTCGCAATTTCAGAATCTAGATAATTCTTTCTTGTTAGGCCGTTATGGCCAATTATTGCCGACTTTTTAAAGCCTCATTAAGCAAGTGGCATCAATCTATCTGTACTATTTCATTTAACAAGTAAAAGAATTTTATTATGTCTAACAATTCAAACAAAAAATATATTCCTGCTGATGGATGGGCAGGATTAAAAGAAAATTTCACAAAAGATGCATTATCAGGATTTCTGGTTTTCTTATTAGCATTACCTCTTAGTTTAGGGATTGCAAAAGCATCTGACTTCCCGGCCATTTTTGGTGTTATTACCGCTATTATCGGTGGTGTGATTGTCAGTTTTTTTGCCGGATCAAAACTAACAATAAAGGGGCCGGCTGCCGGATTAATTGTTATTGCCAGCGGAGCCGTTACAGCTTTTGGCGGCGGGGTGATTGGCTGGCAAATGACTTTGGCTGCAATTGTGGTAGCCGGTTTAATACAAGTTTTATTCGGAGTATTTAAATTAGGCCGATTGGCTGATTTCTTTCCCACTGCAGCGATTCACGGCATGCTTGCTGCAATCGGCATCATTATTATTTCAAAACAAGTGCACACGCTACTAGGAATCGATCCTGCACTTTTAAAAGGCAAGGAGCCTCTTGAACTCTTAGCGATGATTCCATCAAGCATCATGCATGAAAATGCCCACATAGCTGAAATAGGTATCGCTTGTTTAATATTGATGATATCCTTCAGTTATATTAAACATCAAAAAATCAAAAAAATTCCTGCGCCACTTGTTGTCCTAGCAATTGCAATTCCTTTAGGGCAAGCTTTACATATAAAAACTGAAGGTGCTGTTGCTAATTTCGCATTGGTAAAAATAGGAAGCATTGCTGAAGCTTTTAAAAATGGAATTATTAATGCCGACTTCAGCGCAATTACTAAACAACCTGGAGTTTTTATTGAATATGTTATTCTTTTTGCTTTAATAGGAAGTATCGAATCTTTACTTACCGCTAAAGCTATTGATCATATGGATCCGTTTAAACGCAAATCAGATTTCAATAAAGATTTAGTTGCCGTTGGTATTGGCAATACCTTGTCGGGTTTATTAGGTGGCTTACCTATGATTAGTGAGGTTGCCCGTAGTTCTGCAAATGTAAATAATGGTGCAAAAACCCGTTGGGCTAATTTTTTCCATGGCTTATTTTTATTATTAGCCGTTGTATTTGCAGCTGGTTTTATCGAAATGATTCCCAATGCAGCATTAGCAGCCATGCTTATTTTCGTTGGTTTCAAATTAGCGCACCCGAAAGAATTTCAGCACATGTTACATTTGGGTAAACAACAATTAGCAGTTTTCATTACAACTATTTTGGTAACCATTTCTACAGATTTACTTATTGGAGTTGGATCGGGGATTGTTTTGGAAATGATTTTCAACTTCGCTAACGGCGCTTCATTTAAAGAAATGCTAAAACCTAACAACATTGTACATAAAAGCAGTGATAATGAAATAACCCTATCCGTTCATAATGCATTAGTTTTCTCAAATATTTTAGGTTTCAAAAAAACATTTGCTGACTTACCTAGAGGTAAAAAACTAATTGTTGATGTAAGTAAAGCTAAAATTGTAGATCACACTTCCATTGTTACATTAAATGGTTTAGTAGATGAGTATCGAGAAAATAATGGAGATGTAAAAATTGAAGGTTTTCAAAACCACAAACAATTAGGTCATGCCCCTACATCAGCACGCGTTTTAAAAAGTTAAACCCACTCACCTTGCCTTAAAGTGTTTGTAGTATACAACCTTTAAGGCTTGCGTGAGCCAATATTTTTAACAATGAAAAAGACAATCATAATATTTATGTTGTTGGCGGGGTTAACTATTAATGCCTCTCCATCCGATAGTTTAAAAACAATTCCATTACAAAAAGATAAAAATGCTCTTAAATTTAATCTTAACAGTGATGGCTCACATTATTTCCAGATTACTTTTCTGAATCAAGCCTGGGTGAGATATAATCAAAATAACGATAGCACTACTGTATTTAATAAAACACAAGACGAAACTTTTGATATTGGTTTAAGAAGAACACGTATTCAAATGTTTGGTCAGCTAACCGACAAGGTGTTTATTTACTTCCAATTCGGACAAAACAATTATAATAGTGCTTACAATTATACCTCCAACCGAAAACTTGCTGCATTTTTTCATGATGCTGTTTGCGAATATAAAGTCACAAAAGGCAATCAACTTAAATTAGGAGCCGGCTTAACAGTTTTGAATGGACTATCGCGTTTTTCACAACCATCTGTAGGAAGCATCATGACACTCGATGTTCCGGTATTCTTACAGTATTCGGTTGACCAAATCGATCAGTTCGACAGAAGACTTGCTTTGTATGCGCGCGGACAAATCGGTAAGTTCGATTACAGGGCTTATGTCGCTAATCCATTCCCAATAAACTCTAATGGTTCAACGGCACCCGTTTTAAGTAAAAACGCTTCATTTATTGATACACGCGTTTATCCTTCCGGAAAAAGTCCTGGAATTAGCAATCAATATGGCGGATATTTTGCTTACAATTTTTTCGAAA
>CAYQDP010000390.1:0-3280 GCA_964416235.1 uncultured Flavobacteriaceae bacterium
GCCAAATTGATATTGCCGCACTTCGCTGAACGACATACCTCTTCCTTTAAACGCGCTATGGTATTCACCGGAAAAAATCTGGCGACTTAACCCGCGGGTTTTGATTTCGATTTTGCGTACTTTTTTTAGCAGCTCGGCTGTTTCCATTTTAGTTCGTAGTTGGTAGTTAGTAGTTCGTAGTATGGAATCCGTTAACTACGAACTCCCAACTACGGACTCTCAACCACTATGGTACTTCAACAGTATTTAAAATTTCGGTAATGATATTTTCGGTAGTAATATTTTCTGCTTCCGCTTCGTAAGTTAATCCGATACGATGGCGCATTACATCCGTACAAATAGCGCGTACATCTTCAGGAATAACGTAACCGCGGCGTTTAATAAAAGCGTAAGCTTTAGAAGCCAATGCAAGGTTTATACTTGCACGAGGTGAACCACCGTAAGAAATAAGTCCGTCGAACTTATCTAATTTATATTCTTTAGGAAAACGTGTTGCAAAAACAATATCTACTATGTAGCGTTCAATCTTTTCATCCATGTATACATCTTTTACTGCAGCACGTGCTTTCAAAATATCTTCAGGATTTAAAACCGCATTTGGTTTCGGCATTCCTTGCGGAGAAATATTTGAAGCGATAATTTTTCTTTCATCTTCTTTGGTTGGATAGCCTATCACTACTTTTAACATGAAGCGATCCATTTGCGCTTCAGGTAAAGGATATGTTCCTTCCTGCTCTACCGGATTTTGAGTAGCAAGTACTAAAAAAGGATTTGGTAAAGGAAATGTTTGATCACCTATAGTAACCTGTTTCTCTTGCATGGCTTCCAACAAAGCAGATTGTACTTTTGCCGGAGCACGGTTAATTTCATCTGCCAAAACGAAATTCGCAAAAATTGGCCCTTTACGAATTGAAAACTGTTCCTGTTTTTGATTGTAAATCATTGTACCGATTAAATCGGCAGGAAGCAAATCAGGGGTAAATTGTATACGACTGAAATCTGCCTTAATACATTTTGCCAATGTGTTAATCGCTAATGTTTTAGCAAGTCCTGGAACACCCTCAAGAAGAATGTGTCCATTACTGAGTAAGCCAATTAGCAGGCGCTCAACCATATGTTTCTGACCCACAATAACCTTATCCATTTCAACAGTAAGGAGGTCGACAAAAGCACTTTCGCGCTGAATTCTTTCGTTAATTTCTCTGATATCTACCATAAGTAAAAATTGTGTTCAAAAATAGCAATGACGCAGGTTTGAGAGGGTAATTGTCCCGTTAAAAGATGTTAATGTTCAGAGGGGATTAACGTTGTTTGGGAAGGGTTAAGGAAACGTTAAAAAACAGGGCTAATTTAGAATAATTATAAATAATAATAAAATACCCAAAACTACGTAGTTTGGGAATTCAAATATTTAACTATTTTTGATAAAAATTTTTAAAAATTCAACTATGAAAAAAATGACAATTTTAGCTGTTGCAGCATTAGCAATCAGCTTTGCGTCTTGCAAAAAAGATCGCACTTGTACTTGTACTAATACAAGTTCAAGCTCTAGTGGTTCAACAACTACTACAATTACAATCAAGAAAATTAGCAAGAAAGATGCTAAAGATGCTTGTCAAAAAAGAACTTGGACATCAACCACTTCTTCTGGGACAAATGTTAACACTCAAGATTGTAAATTAAGCTAATTATAAACGATTTTAAATATTATTAAAATGAAAAAAGTATTTATTCCATTAATGTTGTTAGCTGTAGTAAGCTTATCATCATGTCATAAAGCAAGAACTTGTACTTGTACTGTTACATCTACAAATTCTTTTAGTTCAGCAAGTTCAACTTCAACTGAAATTGAAACTTGGGAAAACGCTTCAAAACACGAAGCTAATTCTTCTTGTGCATCTCGTACAGAAGTTACAACTGTTACCGGTGGTAGCTTTACTGATACTTACGATTGCAAATTAGACTAATTGTTTGACAATTGTTTTATAAATTAGGCGTTCAATTTTGAACGCCTTTTTTTGTTTTAATGAAAGAAAAGATTCTGAAAATAGTTTGGATTGTATTAAGCGGCTTAATGGGTTTACTTTTTATCTATTCGGGATACACTAAATTATATCCTATTGAGCCTTTCGAATACACATTTGTAGATTTAGGAATTGGAGGCTGGACATTTGCACCATTTATTGCCCGTTTTATGATAGGGCTTGAGTTTTTTATCGGCTTGATGTTATTCTTTAATCTACATCTTAAGAAATTCACCATAAAACTCACTTCCGCTGTTCTTGTTTTCTTCACTGTATATCTATTAATCATGATTTTAAGAGAGGGGAATAACGGTAATTGCGGATGCTTTGGTAATGCTTTGGCAATGACGCCGCTTCAGGCAATAATCAAGAACCTTATTATGATGGGGGTTTGTGGATTAATTTACAAAATGCATGAAGGTTTTACATTCGGGAAATTAAGTAAATGGTTAAGTATTACTTTTTTTGTTACTGCCATGGCAATGCCTCATGTTTTAAATTATGTTGATTTGGATTATTCTGAATCATACTTAAATAAACCTGAAGAAAATTTCGAGATTCCCTTAGATACTTTATACAACAATGCTAAAGTAAATATACCTCCCAAATCGCTATCTAAAGGTAAACACATTCTAGCATTCATGAGTTTGTCATGTCCGCATTGTAGAATTGCCGCGAAAAAAATGAGAATTATGTTAGAGAAAAACCCCAACATAAGTATCTATTTTATTTTAAATGGTGAAGAGAAAAAACTGGAAGGATTTTATGAAGACACAAAAACACAAAACATTCCTTATTGCATGTTGCGTGCGAGACCGTTTATTTTTCTGGCAGGAACTAATCTTCCAACAATTTACCTCATTAACAACTCAACCGTTGAGCATTGGGTGAATTACATGGAGCTTGACCAGAACGAAGTTGAGAAATGGCTGACAGAATAAATTAAATATGCTTTAATATTTCCTTTTCTACTTCTTCACTATCCCACTTCTTTTCAATATCCGGCATCGCCATAATTTTTTGCATGATGGCTTCTTGTCGCGCACCTTCTTTTAATGCTGTGCTATAACGTATATGCGGACTGTACGTCACCATGCTGTAAAGCGGAATCCATTTGTCAGGATATTTTTCATTGAAGCGTGCTTCAATTTTTTTCTGTAATAAAAATTTAGGATCGGCGGTTTTATCACGCATCTCAATAAAATTCGCAATCGCCAAATCAGCAATAGCATCACCGTCCGGTTTACGTAATGATT